>CAZHUN010000030.1:0-5968 GCA_964535725.1 uncultured archaeon | reverse complement strand
GCATTTTTTGGAAGAGTTCGGCCGCGCCTACGTTCAAGCGCCCGTCGACTCGTTGGAGCAAATGCGCAAGTGCCTGGCCAAGGGGAGAGTGGAAGTGTATGGAACGCATTCTTCGTTACTTCCGCACGTCAAAACCCATCTAGCCAAAGCGGGAATTATATAGTAGAAACGAGTTGAACCTTTCATGGACCTCGAAAAGCGCATCTCTCTCATTCAAGAAGTCGGAGAGGAAATTCTCACAGTTGAAGAGCTCCGCGAATTGTTGCAAACCAAAAAGAAGCCGATTGCGTACGATGGTTTCGAGCCTTCCGGACAATTGCACATCGCCCAAGGGTTGTTGCGCGCTATCAACGTGAATAAGATGTTGAAAGCCAACATCCACTTCAAGATGTGGGTCGCAGATTGGTTCGGTTGGATGAACAACAAGATGAATGGAGATTTGGAAAAAATAAAAAAGGTAGGAGAATACCAAGTCGAAACGTGGAAAGCGTGCGGCATGAAAACCTCGGATGTCGAATTCTTGTGGACTTCCAAGGAAATGGGGAATTCGGAATACTGGAAAAAAGTCATCCAAATCGGCCGTTCCAACAGCGTCCAACGCATTATTCGAACTTCCCAAATCATGGGCCGTTCAGAATCGGAATCGCTTTCCGCTGCGCAAATCTTCTATCCGTGCATGCAATGTGCGGACATTTTCCACTTGAAAGCCGACATCGCCCAATTGGGCATGGACCAGCGAAAAGTCAATGTGTTGGCGCGAGAAGTGGGACCCAAACTCGGGTTTTGGAAGCCAGTTGTTGTTTCCCACCACATGCTCATGGGATTGCGTCAACCGCCTTCTGAATCAGATCCACAAGAACGCGCCCTCGCAATGAAAATGTCCAAGAGCATTCCCGACTCGGCCATTTTCATGACCGATTCTTCCGAGGATGTGAAACGAAAAATTTCCAAAGCCTATTGTCCGGAAAAAACCGTTCAAGACAATCCGATTTTAGAATACTGCCAATACATTGTCTTCGAAAAGCAGAAATCGCTGGAAATCGAGCGTCCGGCCAAGTTCGGAGGCAATGTTTCCTTCCGTTCGTACGCCGAGCTCGAACGTGCGTTTGCGAATGGAAAACTACATCCCCAAGATTTGAAGAATGCAGTCGCCAACGCCATCGACTCTTACTTGGAACCCGTGCGCAAGCATTTCGAAAAGAATCCCAAAGCGAAAAAGCTCTTGCAAGAAGTGAAAAGCTTCGAAACCACGAGGTGACTCCGTGATTTCCTTCGACGAATTTTCCAAAATCGAACTCCGCATTGCAACCATCCTTTCCGTGGACGACATTCCACGAAAGGACAAACTGTACTGTTTGACTATTTCTCTGGGAGAGGAACAACGTACGCTGGTTGCAGGAATCAAGCAATTCTATTCCAAGGAAGAATTAGTGGGAAAGCAGATCGTTATCGTGGCCAATTTGGAACCGCGCACGTTGGGAGGAGTGGAAAGCCAAGGAATGCTGCTCGCAGCCGACGTGGAAAGGAAGCCAATTTTGATTCAACCGGACCAGGAAGTGCCGAGCGGAGCGAGGGTCGGCTGAAACTTGTAGTGCCTAACTTTTCGTAAAATTCATCGCTCCGCTAGAATAACAACTTCGTCAAGTACGGCAGGGCGATGACCACTCCGACCATGCTTCCGATGTTGGTGAATGCAGCCACTAACAACAAGTGCGTCACTCGATTTTTTTGAAAGTCTTCATAGTTTTGCAGGCGCGACAATCCTTCAAAGTCTTTGACTTTCGGTTCCACCATTTTTGCTTCTACGAGTCCCGCAAACCATCCCGAAGCGAGCGCGGGGTGCAGAGTAGTAAAGGGCGCGGCGACGAAAGCAGTGATGATGGAAAAAGGGTGAGCGCGTGCCAAAAGTGCGCCAATGGCGGAAGCGGTTCCGGTAATCAAAAACCACGTGGCAAAAACATTCAAACTTTGTTCCCACCCTCTGGCATAAAATGCCCATAGCAGGAATGTGGCAAACAGTACTGGAATCGCGTAGCCGATGTATTTCAAAGTCTTGTTCGGTTTGGGAATTTCTAACAATTTTTTCTCGTCAATGCGTTCTCCGCGGCCAAGACGTTGCAAGTGCAGTTTCAACCCTTGAACGTGTCCCGCTCCAACCACTGCAACGATTTTTTTTCCCGGCGCTTTGCTGATTCGGAGCGCGATGAATTCGTCTCTTTCGTCCACTAACGCTTTTTTGACTCCGGGCGCTTTTTGACCCAATTCTTGCAACACTTTGTTCAGCACGTCTTCTTTTTTCAATTCTTCGATTTTTTCTTTCGTCAACTCTTGCGGTTCGCTGAAAACGCTTAATGCTACGCTGCCCAAAAGCTTGATTTTTTCGACCAGGCTCGTGTGGGCAATGGCGCGCTTGAAAGAGATGTTGATTGGCCTGTCCAGCATTGCAATGGGCAACTGTTGTTCGGCCGCGGCGTGGATGGCGGCCAGCATTTCCCCGCCGGGCTTGACACCGAACTTTTCTCCAATCTGCCGCTGCATGCTCGCGAGGAGCAAATTCAGCAAAAACAAGTACGCTTGCCCGCTTTGCATGATGTGAAAAACGTTCAACTCTTTCCACGCGTCTCCCATTTGGAGCTGTCGCAAGCGCTGTTCGTCGAGTTCCACTCCAACAATGTCCGGCTTTTCGCGTTCAATGGTTTTTCGCACTTCTTCGACGCTTTCCGCGCTGACGTGCGCGGTTCCGACGAGAATGATTTCTTTTTCCCCGAGTTTCAGGCGTTCGAGCACACTAGCTTCGAAGCGCGAATCCATTTTATAATCCGTCGATGGGCAAATTTCGAGTCATTCTCATCAGTTAATAAATGTTTTGTCTGGGATTCAAAAGTCGGAGCGTTTGGTGCGTTTCGGCTCAAAGAGGGTTGGAATGGAAAAGTTTCAATATCGCTTGTGTTTCGTGGCCTTTGTCGCGGTATTATTCCTCGCTTTAATGGCTTTGGCCGACAGCGGCCGTGCGGCCGACGTCAGGGATGCGCCTTGAATAGAAAAGACAGTCCCTTCGCTTCTCTTTTGCTTGCTTTCTCGTTTTAGAATCCCAATCCAATGCGGATATAGTTGATTCCCCACGCGAGCGTAACCAATCCCATTAACGTGGACAACACTTGAATGGCAGTCTTTCCCTTCAATGTTTTCATCGAAGATGCGATTGCAAACAAGAGTGCGGTAAACAACAATACAATTCCAATGGCGGTTCCGGTTTCTATTAATCCAAAATCGTGCACGCTCAAAATAATGGCCGTAATGGCGGCCGGTCCTGTCAACAACGGAGTTCCGATGATGGCGGCAATGGCGCGGCTCGAATCCGCTTTTTCTTTTTGGGGAACAATCTCTTGCCCCAACACCATTTTCACCCCCAAAATCGCCAAAATGATTCCGCCTGCGACGCGAAAATCTTGGGGTCGAATACTGAACGCTTGCAATAGCTTTTCTCCGAACACCAGCACCAACAACGACAACATGGCCGCGACCAGCAACGCATAGAACGCGATGCGGTACTTTTCGTGCAAGCTATACTTGGTCGTGTTAGCGTAAAACACGGTAAAACTCAAAGGGGGATCAAAAATAACAAAAAACAAAATCGCCAATTGTAGGACACTTTCAAACATGAAAAGAAAAACGCGTTTCCCGTTAATAAACGGAGTGGAAAAAAGTGGGGCCGCCCGGATTTGAACCGGGGTTTCTAACTCCCGAAGCTAGGGTCCTACCAGGCTAGACTACGGCCCCAAACCGCCACTGTCGGTTTGCGCCAGCGTACGACCTTCGCTGTTGCTCGGTCCTACTGGCTTGCATTGTCTGTCGACACCGCGCACGATCTTCGTCTTCCGTCGCTTTTCGCGACTGTCCCTTCGACAATGTCGAAGGTCGGCCGATCCTGCTTGGCTTGCTCGCAACGATGACTAACTAAAGTCCGTGAAGGTTTAAATCCTATTCTTGCACGTTCTACGCATGAGTGTCGCTCGTCGAGTCGCCAAAAACACAGTTTTCTTGTCCATCGGTCAAATTGTCTGGACCCTCTTTTCGATTGCCTTGCTGCTTTTTTCCGCGCGCATTTTGGGAGTGGAAGACTTCGGCTATTACACGTTCGCTTTCGCTTTCGTCCTTTTATTTTCGATACTCACCGACTTCGGCTTCGACAATGTCGTGGTTCGCGAGCTCGCGAGAAATCCCAAACTCGTTGGAAAGTATGTTCAAAACCTGCTCGCCATCAAGCTTCTATTTTCGCTGGTCGCCTTTCTCGCCATCACCGCCATCCTCTTGATGTGGAACCTTCCTCCATACGTCGTCTATTCGACCCTGCTGCTAGGCCTCTATGTCATCTTCAATTCCCTTTCTTCTTTGCCCAAGTGCGTGTTTCGCTCGTTCGAAAAAATGCAGTACGAAGCGCTCTTGACAGGATTGTCCAAATTTCTCGCTCTCGCTTTCGGTATTCCCTTGCTCGTGCTCGGCTATGGTCTGCTCGGTCTTGCGTTCGCCTTCTTCCTAGCTGGTTTCATCACGTTGTTGGTTTCTTTCTTTTTGATGGTTTCCAAATTCACTCCGTTGGGAATCCAATTCGACTTCCAATTTTGGAAAAGCGTTATATTGGAATCCCTGCCATTCGCCTTGACGGCTTTTTTTTCCACCTTTTCGGGAAAAATAACCACGGTTCTGCTCGGATTATTGCAATCCAATCTGTCGGTCGGCATTTACAGTGCCGCGTACAAGTTTTTAGAAGGTTTGACCGCGCTTCCTACTCTCATCGTCCTTCCCGTCTATCCCTTGCTCTCGCGCTATTTCATTTCTTCCAAAACCGAACTGGAAAAAACATACTATTTCACGTTCAAACTCTTGTTCGTTTTCGTCCTTCCACTTTCTTTTGGCGTTTCTTTGCTCGCCGCTCCCTTTATTCACTTGTTGTATGGAGCGGCGTACGCCGAATCCGTTCCGGTTTTGCAAATCCTCATTTGGAGCATCTTTTTCACGTTTTTGACGGCAGTTTCTCAAAGCGTGGTGTTTGCCGCCAACCAACAGGCAAAAATCGCGGGTTACGCGCTGGTTTCCGCCATCGTCAACGTTATTGTTTGCCTCGCCCTCATTCCATTGTACGCTTCTTTGGGTGCCGCCGTGGCAGTCCTGTTTTCCGCCATGGTATTGTTCGCTTTTTCTTTCTATTGCGCGCACCAAATCGTTCCCCTTCCCAAACTGGATTTCGTGTACAAATCCTTTCTCGCTTCTTTGGCCATGTCCGCCGTCCTCCTCTATTCTCCCGTTCAAAAATTTTTCGTCCTCGTCGTTTTGGGATTTCTTTCCTACTTCGCGATTTTATTGCTCGTGAAGGGAATCGACGGCCAGGACATCGCACTTTTAAAAAAGATGCTCAAGTTAACTCCTTCTAGTGAGCCGTTGTCCGGAGAAGCTGTATGAAACTAATTGTCATGATTCCCTCGTACAACGAAGAAAACTCTCTCGCCGATGTCATTCGCGAAATTCCGCGGAAGATTCCCGGCATTGCGTCCGTCAAAGTCCTCGTCATCAACGACGGTTCGACCGACCACACTGTTTCCGTCGCCAAAGCCGCCGGCGCCGACACTATTATTTCCCACAAGAAAAATTTGGGGCTTGCAGTAGCTTTCAAACACGGTTTGGAAGAAGCTCTCCGCCAAGGCGCAGACATTATTGTGAATACGGACGCCGATTTTCAATACAACCAACAAGAGATTCCCGCCCTCGTCAAACCCATTCTCGAAGGCCAAGCCGATGTTGTTTTGACAAATCGAAATGTTCTTTCCCTTTCTCACATGTCGGCCGGCAAAAAGTGGGGCAACATCCTCTCCACCAAAGTAACGCGTTGGGTTTCGGGCTTTCCGGTTCGCGATGCGCAGAGTGGTTTTCGCGCCTTTTCACGCGACGCGGCACTTCACCTCAACATTTT
>CAZHUN010000029.1:0-2066 GCA_964535725.1 uncultured archaeon | reverse complement strand
TTGGACGGAAAATGTTCTCCATGCCAACCAACAACCGTCCAACCGGCTTTCCAACACTTCTCAATCGAAACTTTCTCAAAAAGGAAACGGATTGAATGTTTCTCCCGCACAAGTGCAATTGTTTTTAGAAGCAAATTTGGGATTTGAAACTCTGGACTGCGCGTGTTGTTCCAATCGTCAAAATCTGTTATTGCCCCATTCGACGGTTTTTGTGCAAGCACTCCAAGACAGTGTTTTTTTCGAACCCGAAAGCGAAACCTTTTCCCAACACTTTCATTCCATGCACCCTGAAACCGCGAATCAGCGCATACAATGGCAGAAAGCGTGGAACCTTTCCCAACTTCCGACAGGGCCACTACACGAGGGAGAAACCCTCCAACTCTTGCAAAACGATGCACTTGAATTGGCCAAACAAGGCAAAGTGTCGATTGTGGGCTCAGCACAACAACACTGGCATTGCCAAAAATGGACGAGCGCGCTCGTTGCCGGCATTCAATCGACACAGCTCACGCTTTCACACCTTGGGAGAGAAAAGCAAGAAGTGGAAGTCCAAACCGCCAAAAACGGATTGGCTTCCACCTTCTTGCTATCGCACCAGTTGGACTATCAACTGCTTTCGAGCGTATACCGTATCGGAGAACAAATCGTACATTCTATTCCACAACACTGTCAAAACCCAAAAAGCGCTTTTTTCTTGTCCACCCTCGCCGAAGCGTGCCACGCAGTTTGCGAAGCGCCCGTGCACCGCTTTTGGAAAGAATTGAAACGAGACGGCGTCAAAACAATCTCTCCTTCCAACCAGTTGAGCTATGCCAAGGCGTTCGAACGTTCCAACCGGGTTTTGGCCGAAAGCAAGCCAGTCCAAGCCTGATTTGTGAATTACCCGCGCGGACGCTTTCGAGCCTCGCAGTATCCAAAAACACTGGATTTCGCCACTCTAAAGATACAGAATTAAAGCTTTTGGGTCGTAAGAATTTTTACCTTCGAAAATAGAGCCATTTTGAAGGTTCCAGGATTTTACATGTTGACCCGTTTTGAAACCACTCGATTGGTGAGCGCGCGCGCGTTACAGCTTTCGTTGGGAGCTCCGCCCATGTTAAAAGCGGGAAAAGAACTCACCATGTTGGAATTGGCCAAGCAAGAACTGGAAGCCAAAGTGCTGCCAATGGCAGTATTGAGAGAATATCCGAACGGAACCATCAAAAAAATCGAAGTGTATTGAAATGGCGAAGCCGATTGTGGAAGTAATAGACACAATTCTTGCAAAGCAAGAATGTGCGCATTCTTGGCAAAGCCAAGAATCGCGAACCGCGCAGTGGTGTCTATAATGGGAAAGGCGATTCCGAAAGGCATCAAAGCGCGCGCGTACATTTTGTTGGAAAAGTTTCCAGAATCGTTCGGCACGGATTACGAAAAAAACAAGCAATTCGTCAACTCGCTCGAACTACCTTTATTCAAAACCAACCGCAATCTCATCGTCGGATTCATCACGCGCCAAGTCAAGCAAAAAATCGCCAAAGCCGCGTGAGTACTTCTCGCCCGGGCTTTGAAAAGGAAAAATGTATTAAAGCCAACTGGCCTATATCGTGCATGATAACGCGCAAGCCAAAAGTTTCGTTAAAAGGGCTAGTGTCGAGAATTTCCTCTATTGTCAAAAAAACAGCTCGACACCCCATTATTTCGACGAATACGTTACGGCTCCGAAAGCAGGGTTCAATACGTTGGGACAACTTTGTTCAAGTCTGCAAGACCGCACAAGGAAAGCCCGCTATCGCCCAGCTCTACTTGAATGCGCTCGAAAAAAATCCAAAATTCTTTATCAAAATTCCGGGCACGAGCACAATCATTCTTGGCAAATGGCGCGGAGAATACTACGACTTTGACGTCGCAAAAAATATGATTCATACCGCTTCCAAAATTCCCTCTAATAAAAAAGTGAATCCCTTTTTCGACTATTTTCCCGAAAAATCAGAACCCCATCGGAAACGCATTGATTAGCGCTTGACTGGAATACTGATTCCATCCACGTCTTTGTCGCGCTGGATTTCGTACAAACACCCCGAAGC
>CAZHUN010000028.1:0-10793 GCA_964535725.1 uncultured archaeon | reverse complement strand
TTGTCTGTTCGAAAATTCGAACATCGGCTATGCCGGCGTACTACCTGCGCTGTTGCTTGGTAGTTGCTTGCTCCGCGTTTTGTGCAACGTTTTCCTTTTTCAATGCTTTGCTCTTTTTTTCTTCAATGCATTCGAGGGAATTGTTGGAAATCGTTATTTCGTGGCTGACGATTTCGCTCGCTTTTTCGATTATCTTTTCTGGCGGAGTTTCACAAATCAAGCTCGACATTGTTTCCGTGGCGTTGGTTACGGTGGGCGCAGGCTTTGTCTTGCACGAGCTGGCGCACAAGTATAGCGCGATTCACTATGGCGCGCATGCCGAGTTTCGCATGTGGCCTCTTGGGTTGGTTATTGCCGTGGTTACTTCGTTGTTGGGCTTTGTGTTTGCGGCTCCGGGGGCGGTGTACATTTTCGGAAATGTTTCCAGAAAGCAAAACGGCATTATTTCTCTCGTCGGACCAATTACGAACATGGTTCTGGCGATTTTGTTCGGAGCCATTCTCGCCTTGAATCCTTCGGGTTTTTTGGGAATGATTGGACAAGTCGGAACCGGAGTGAACTTGTTCCTGGCGGTTTTCAACCTGATTCCGATTTTTCCGCTCGATGGAAGCAAAGTGTTTGCGTGGAGTCCAATCATTTGGGGGGTTTCGTTCTTCCTTCCGTTGATTGCGTTGTTCAGTGTGGGCTTTTTTTGAGTCAGCCGACGTACGATAGTTTCACATTCGCCAGTTTTTTTCGGTATTCTTCGTAGTTTTCATTGGTTTCTTTGGGAATGGAAGGCAAGACTTTGTTGAAGGCTTCTTCGAAGTGCTTCCACTGCACGTCGCCTTCTTTCATGCGGTTTTCTTGCAGAGTAGCCAGCGCGGCTTCTCGAATGAGTCCTTGAATGTCGGCTCCCGAAAACCCGTCCGTGCGTTCGGCGAGTTCTTTGACGGAAACATTTTTGGCCAGCGGAACTCCCTTGGTGTGGATTTTCAAAATCGCTTCGCGTGCTTGCTTGTCCGGCGCTCCGACCATGATGACTTTGTCGATTCTTCCCGGCCGCATCATGCCCGGGTCGATTAAATCCGGCCGGTTGGTCGCTGCGACAAAAACAACATTACGGTTGGTTTCTACTCCGTCCAATTCTGTCAATAATTGATTCACCACTCGGTCTCCGACTCCCGAGTCTCCCATGCTGCCGCGTATGGAGGCGATGGAGTCGATTTCGTCGAAAAAGATGACGCATGGAGAAACTTGGCGCGCTTTTTTGAACATTTTTCGAATTCCCTTTTCGCTATCGCCAACCCATTTGCTGATGAGTTCCGGTCCTTTGATGCTGATGAAGTTGGCTTCGCTTTCCGTGGCAATGGCTTTCGCGAGCAAGGTTTTTCCGCAACCTGGAGGGCCGTACAACAGCACTCCTTTGGGAGGAGAGATTCCCATTTTTTTGAACGAATCTGGAAACTTTAACGGCCATTCCACGGCTTGCCGGAGTTCGGTTTTTACTTCTTCCAACGCTCCGATGTCGCTCCATTTGACGTTGGGGATTTCGACCATGACTTCGCGCAACGCGGAAGGTTGCACTTCTTTCAACGCTTCCAAGAAGTCTTCTTTGTTCACTTCCAAGCTTTCCAACACTTCTGCAGGAATTGTTTCTTCTTCGAGATTGATTTTGGGCAAGTAGCGCGATAAGGCTTTCATGGCGGCCTCTTTGACCAAAGCGGAAAGATCCGCTCCAACAAACCCGTGCGTGATTTGCGCGAGGTTGTCCAACGAAACGTCTTTGGCCAATGGCATTCCGCGCGAGTGGATTTGCAAAATCACTTTCCTTCCTTTCGCGTCCGGCACTCCAATCTCGATTTCGCGGTCGAACCTTCCCGGCCTGCGCAACGCTTCGTCGATGGAATTCACTCTGTTGGTGGCCGCAATCACGATGACGTTTCCCCGGCCTTCCATTCCGTCCATGAGCGCGAGCAGTTGGGCTACGACTCTTCGCTCAACCTCTCCAACGACTTCTTCTCTTTTCGGTGCAATCGAATCGATTTCGTCGATGAAGATGATGGAGGGCGCGTTTTCTTCCGCTTCTTTGAAGATTTGGCGAATGCGTTCTTCGGCTTCTCCCACGTACTTGCTGTTGTGCATGATGGCGAGCGAGTGTCCGGAAAGGAAATTGTGGTAGGGTTCCACCGTAAAATCGTACAGTTCTTGTTCTTTCCCTTCAGAAGTGGATTCGACTTGCGTCCAGCACACGTCCGCGTTCAAGAGCGTTTGCAGTCTGGACTTTTCGCTTCCGTCGGGAATCCATTGCAGGATTTCTTCCAACTTGCGGAAGGTCAGCAAATTTCTTCCTGAAATATACCGTTCGCTCGGTTTTTCGGGCAATTCTTTTCCATAACGGAGTCCGGCATTTTTTTTGGCCAGTTGCAAGAGTTTGGAAATATCCGGCAATGGCATGTCGTCGCCTGTGCGAATGCGCTTTGAAGTGAACCATTTTTCTACCAGTGAAAATTTTGGGGCGCGAGATTGGACGTTTTGGGCGAACGATTCGCGGCTTTTCGTTCCGGTAAGAACCAATGCCCACATGTCGGAAAGTTTTGTCGTCCACGGAACGAGTTGCGTCGTCCATCCGACTTTGCGGCACAATATGCTTACGTCTTTCAACACGCTTTTTGCAGTGGCGTAATAGCGGAGGGTCGGATATCCGTCGGTTCCCTGGCTGACGGTTCCGTCCCCTTCCCAGAAGCCGGTCAAAAATTCAAGGGTTTCTTTTTTGGAAATTCCGAATACCCATTTTGGGAGAGAATATTCTTTTTTGGCGCCTTTTGGAAAGCCAAGCACTTCGTGCAGGTAGTGGGCGACGGTTGTGGAATAGAATTCGGCGCGCTCGCTGTTTTCGCCAAAGTGGGAGATTTCGAATACGTTTTTCGCCAATTCTTTGAACTCTTCCCGCAATGCTTTTTCGGTATTGCCGAACCAAATGGTCTCTCCGTCGACAGTCCCTTCTGCATACAACAATCCCAGCAGGCGCAACAGTTTGGGCGTGGAACGCGAAGGAAGTTTCACCCAATTGGCGCGTTCGATGTTCGACTTGGATTTCGAAGTCTTGACGAGCGCGTTTCGCGCCTTTTCTGCAGGCGCATTTTCGAGTTTCGCGGTTTTTCCCTCGATTTGCACGAACGTTGTCTTTCCGTCGAATTTGGGAATCCAGTCGAATTCTGCGGCCTCTCCTTCGGGCAGGTTGCGCGCGCTCGCCACCCAATCTCCTTTCCGAACTTCGCGCGCTTTTTTCCACTGGGTTTGTCCGAGCCTATCCAGCGTCAAAAACGGGTGGTTGGGAGATACGGAAAACGTTTCTCTCGTGTCGAGTGCGATGTTTCGCGTGGCCCCCTTCAATTTGGCCGCGTGCGTAATCTTTCCCTTCACTACTTTCAAATTATCATCCACAGAATAGACGGTTTTGGGCGTGTCCAATTCTATTACTTCTGCGAACCCTTTTTCCACCACTTTTCCATCGCGTTTTCCCTCTTCAAACAATTCTTTCGCGTTCACGCCGCCTTTTGGATTGGTCAATATTGGAGTGTCTCCGCTCACGCACATGATTTCCGGCCCGCTGATGGAAATAAAGTGGGCTTGTGTTTCGTTCGCCACGGCTTTGGCGAGCAATGTTTTTCCGGTTCCGGGCGGGCCGTGAAGTAAAACTCCCTTTGGAGGCGAAATTCCGAGTTTGCGGAAGAGTTCGGGGTGGCGCATGGGCAGTTCGATCATTTCGCGCACTTTTTTCACTTGCTCTTCCAATCCTCCAATGTCTTCGTAGGCGACTTTGGGCGCGCCTTCGATGGACTCTTTGACTGGTTCTTCTTTCAACACGAATTGCGTGAAATCGCTGACTTTGACAATGCCGCGCGGGTTCGTGTCTATTACAACGTAAATGAATCCAGAGCCGAAGACTGAAATCCACACCTTGTCCCCTTTGGTTAATGGCCTTCCGATGAATGTTTTTTTCAAAATTCTATCATAACCGGAAGCGATGATGCGAATCTCTTGCGTTGGAGCCAAAACGACTTTTTTGGCTTCTTTGAATTCTGCTTTGCGCACGACGACTTTTTCTCCCAATCCCGCGCCCGCATTGTGTCGTATGAGGTTGTCCATGCGGATGAGGCCCTTTCCTTCGTCTTCCGAACGCGCGGGCCAAACTACTGCGGCAGTTTTTTTCGTCCCCTGGATTTCAATCAAATCGCCGGAAGTGATGCCCAATTCTTCTTTCGTCTTCCTGTCCAACGTGACGATGTTTCTGCCTACATGGGTAGGATCGGGGTCTTGCACTTTCAAGGAAATGGCTTTCTTGTCCTTGGACGCGACACTGTACTCCATAAAATATCTCTCTCTGGAATTGTATGCGAGGGTTACGATTAAATAGCTTTCAACGCTGGTTTTCCAGTCGAACTTGCGAGTTTCCGTTCGGCAAAACCGACAAAACCTCGTCCAATTGTGTTTCCAAACCGAAAAACTTTTCAAAAACGCGGTTGACCTTTTTGGCAGTATCGCTCTTACTCTCTTTTCCCGGAACAAGCACGGCAAAGGTTTTGCCGCAATTGGCTTTGATGGCGGAAACAGAACCGCATTGCACTCTCTTCTTCGCATCTACTCCGATTCCCGCAACCAACGGAATGTTTTTGTACCAAATCCGTTCTCCATAAACCATAAAGGCTCCGGTTCCCATGCTTTCTCCCGAAGGTGCTTGTTTGGAAACTTGTTCGGGAGAAACACTGTACACGTCAGCCCCTGCCAAGTCCGACTGCCATGCTTTGGAAAAAATGGCCGCAAATTCTGCTGCTTCTTTCAAGTCTTCTTTTTCGGGTTTTTTTTCATTTCCTTGTAAAATGCAATGCGGCGCGCCTTGAATGTCGGCGTGGAAGTAGAAATCGCCTTCTTTCATGAATTTTTTCACCAATTGTTCGTTGGCATGCGCGTCTCGCCCTCCCAACACCAAAAAACCGTTGGACGTAGTTTGCCAGTGGAATTTTTCAAACCATTCTCTCCCTCGTCGTACCGCGATTTTTTTCGGCCCGATTTTTTCTTCCGCTTTGGCCATCTTTGCGTCCATGCCTTGCATGGCGCGTTCGAGTCCTTTCAGTTTCGCTTTCGCTTTTTTTGCCTTTTCGAAGTAGGTTTCCGCATTCTGGAACGCATTCTTTCGCGTGTCGATTTCGATGTTCATCGTTTTTTCCTTTCTGGCGATAGTTTTTCTTCGCGCAGCATTTGGATGACAGAATTCATGCGCGAATTCCTCTTGTAAAACGGTTCGGTCACGTAAAAAATAAGCCTGTCGCGGATGAGTTTGTAGATGTGGGGAATTTTTTCGTAATACCGCGCTTGCGTGCCGTGATGGTAGGATTCAACGTCCGGATACAAATGTCGTACCATCAAATTCCACGTTCCCCCGCCAACAATCTGCGCGACCATGTACGCGTGCGGGTCTTGCTTGATTTCGGCCAAGAATTCTTCGAAAAGCGTGTGCTCGCTCATGTCCACTTGCAAAAAAACAAGGACTTCCAAATTGTATCCGAACTTTCGAAAATTGACTTTCGGCCCAAAGCCTTCAATCACGCCTTCTTTTTGCAAAAATTCGATAGAAGATTTGATCGTCGCCTTATGCAATCCAGTCTTGCGCTTGAGTTGCTCGAAATTGGGCGAAACGACCTTGGGCTCCAACAACGCGCTCAGTACCTTGATACGAACCTCATCGTCCACCTTCATCAAAACTGCCATTTTACGCCCCTATTCATGTATGATTGTGGACATGAAACTGGTTGAAAGTGTATTTAAATAGACAGGTGAAACAGGTTAATTGTTTTATATATGAAGGGGGGAATACTGTCAATTGGAGGGATTTAGGTAATGATTGGGGCGGGATAGGCTCACCGAACTTTTTCTTTTCCCGCTCCTTTTTACCTAACACCGACCATTGCGTAGGTCGAATCCGCGCACCATCTTCGCTGTTGCTCGATGCTGCTTTTTCAAAATTCATGTTTCGGTTTTCTTGGCTTTTGGAATTTTCTTGATTTTGATTGTAGAAATTTTTTTCGCTTTGGAAGTTTTGGGTTTGACAGAAACCGTTTTGGTCGCAGCGATTTTTTCGGGAGCTTCCGCGCTTTTTTCTTTTCCCGCTGTCGCTTCCTTTTTCGCGTCCGGCTTTTTCCAGTCTTTCTTGCTCTCGCACCCCATCGTCAAGCACATCTCGTATCCGCCTCTTCGGCCGAACACTTTGACGATGGGCGCTTTGCAAAATTCGCAGAATTTTTCCGTGGGAATAATTTTTCCATTTTGCACGAGCGGGTACGAATTCGTGCACTTGGGATAGTTGGTGCAACCCAAAAAGCGTTTTCCGGTTCTTCCGAACAACATCTGCAATTTTCCGCTTCCACACTTCGGACACGCGAACAATACAGAATCATCGCGCAAGGCCGTGTGCAGTTCTTCCGCGACTTCGTTCTTGTGATCCAACAGTTTTTCGAGAATGACGGACAACAATTTTCGGCTTTCGTCCACGACGGCCATTTTTTTCCGCTTTCCTTCAGCAATCTCGTCCATCTGCTTTTCCAAGTTCGCCGTCATTTCCGCTTTCGTGACTTCTTCGGAATACTTTTTCAACGCATCGATGACGGCAAAACCGATTTGGTTCGCTTCAATCGCCTTGTTTCCGAAAATGTATTGGCGCGCGTACAGTTTTTGGATCATTTCCGCGCGGGTCGATTTTGTCCCCAAATTTTTTTCCTCCATTAATTTGATTAATGCACTTTGCGAGTAGTGCGCTGGAGGAAGGGTTTCTTTGGAAAGTAGTTCGTGCAGTTTGACATTCACCACGTCCCCTTCTTTCAGTGGAGGCAGTTTCACTTCCGACAGCGCCGAGTATGGGTACACTTTCTTCCATCCGGCTTTTCGAATCACTTGCCCGTGCGCAATGAAAGGTTCTTCCGCAATGTCGATGTCGACCGACAAATTGTCGGTAATGGCGTCTTCGGCGAGCGTGGCGAAGAATCTCCGCACCACCAACTCGTACACTTTCCACGACCGCTCGTCCATCTGCGTTTTGGAAGCGCTTTCGATGGGATGGATTGGCGGATGGTCTTTGCTTTCTTTTCCCCGCGTTGGATTTATTTTTCCCAGCGAGAGGATGTAGTCCACTTCTTTCTTGAATTCTCCCCCTTTTCCGAGTTCCAACAACAATTCTTCCAAATCCAGCGAGGCGGGATAGACTTGGTTGTCGGTTCTTGGATAGGAAATCAGCCCGCGCATGTACAAGCTTTCCGCCAAATTCATGGCTTCGCTCGCGCGAAAGCCCAATGCCGTGGCCGCGCGCAAGAATTCCGTGGTGTTGAACGGCACGGGACGCGCGAGCGTGCGCTGGAAAGCGGTCACTTGCTGTACGGTTCCCGTCTTGGCCTTTTTGGCGAACGCGGCATCCGCTTCTTCTTTCTTCCAAAACTTTCCGGTTTTGTGAAAGGCTTCGAATTCTTGGGAATCTTTTTCGCACAACGCACGATTTTCCCAGTAGGGAGTGGCTTTGAACGCCTTGCGTTCCCGTTCTCTCTCCACAATGAGCGCGAGCGTGGGGGTTTGCACCCTTCCGACTGACAAAAAGCTTTTTCCCCTTCTTCCCGCCATCAAACTCAAAAACCGCGTGAGCACCGCGCCCCAAATCAAGTCAATCTCTCTGCGCGCGTCCGCTGAATCCGCCATCTTGAAATCCACTTTTTCTAGATTCGCAAACGCCTTTTCCAAATCCTTAGGAGAGATGGCGGAAAACCGCGCGCGTTCTTCTTTCATTTTCGGGTTTCCCAAACGCAGATGGCGCAGCGCTTCGACTCCGATTGCTTCTCCTTCTCTATCATCATCGGTTGCAATCACTACGTTTTCGGCTTCTTTTCCCAAGCGCTGCAATAATTCAGTGATGGCCGGTTCCGTGCTCTGGTATTCGACTTTGACATGGACTAAGTCTCGCAAATCCGGTCCGATCCATGACTTGAATTTTTTGGGAAAGTCAACGTCTTCGATGTGCCCCTTGAGCGGAACGACAAAAACAGTTTTCCCCTCTTGTTCGAACTCCCAGAACGGCGCTTCGCGCTGTCCGCGCGTCTTCAACCTTCCTTTGGAAAGAATTTCCGCGACGCGCTTTCCTGCAATCTGCTTCTCCGCGACGATGATGGTGTTCATGCTTCAAGCATTCGGGATGAGAGTGTTAAAAAGAGGAAACGTTTTTTTTGTCGGATTCGATTCGGACATTCACAACTTCTTTTGCAAGATTTGCGATGGCAACGTGTTTGTTTTTTTGACTTCGTTCAAGACGACCATGGTTTTGGTGTCGATGACGCCGTCCAAGTTTCCCAGGCGGGAAATGAACGCTTCTGCGTTTTCCAAGTCGGGAACAATCAATTTGGCGAGAACATTGTATTCTCCCAACACTTGCTGCAATTCAATCACATGATCCATTTCTGCCATTTTTTTCAAAATGTCTTTGTGTTTTCCCATTTCGGTGCGAATCTGCAAGTAGATGGGGTTTTCATACCCTAACGTTTTGTAGTTGATGTTGGCGGAAATGTTTTGCACGATTCCGCGGCGCTTCAACCGTTCGAAGCGCTTTTTGATGGCCACGTCCGTCAGGTTGGTTTCTTTGGCGATGGCGGAAAAAGAAATGCGACCGTCTTCGATGAGTTTTTGCAAGATGACAAAATCGATCTTATCGAGAGACTGCAATACCATGTCGGAATTTGAATGCGGAATAGTATAAAAGGTTGCCTTTCGAAATCGTTGATTTATATTCCGAATTTTTCTTCGAATTCGCTTCTGCCTTTGACGAGCCCGTATTTGGTCATGTACACGTGGGTTTTGACGATTTCCAAAAAGGGAAGGACAAAAAAAGCGAGTAGGAGGAGAGAAATGAATCCGCTTGCAAAAGTGAATTGGTCGAACGCCAGTTCGACGATGGGAATGAGGGCGAGCAATACCGCGCTGACGAGTACGACGTACAAGAAAGAAATCGGGTTGTCTTTGACGAAGTAGAGCGTGTATTGGATGCTTTGGCCGGCTTTTTTTTCGTCAACAACAATGGTTTGGGGAACAAAGATGAAGGCAATCGCGGCAATGAAAAGAATAAAATTTACAATATTTACTCCGACTCCCGCGCCGAGTAATACGGCAGCGAGTACGGCAAGAATGATGGTGAAAAGTACATAGAAGACAAACAATTGTAAGGCGAATTTTTCCAGCATTTCTTTCAAATAATATTGGAAGCGCACGCCTCCCAGGTCCTTGCGTGCGCTGAACACAATCGCCGTCACAAGCGTTGAATACACGGCGAGGAAGAGCGCTATCAACAGCAATTCTCCCAAAATGATAATGGGTTCGGCTTTCAAAAATCCATAATCCAAAAACAAGCTTCCGGAAGAAATGGCGATGTTGCTGAATTGTAAAAACAAGGCGACGAATACGAGCAGTATTCCAAAGGCGAGCGATACGGGAAGATTGGAGATGAAAATTTGCAGGCTTTTTCGAAGAACCATGATATGCACCGAAAGTTTCTCTGGATGTTAGAGCGCTTTTCAGTTTTTAACCCTTTCAGCCGCGAGCGCCCTTTCGACGGGTTTTCCTTCCAAATAGGTGGGAAACGCTTTTCCCAATTCCACTTTTTTCCACTCTCCCAAAACCCCTTCGTTCAATGCAATGCTTTTGTAGTTTTGCGTACGTCCGACCACTGTTCCGTTCTTTCCGAATTCGTTGATTAGCACGAGTTCTTTTTTTCCCTGCATTCGCTCGTTTCGTTTCAACGAAATTTCCCTGCACACGAGCGACATTTCTTTCGACCGCGCGTTTTTGACAACATCGGGCACTTGTTCCAACGCCGCGGCTTTCGTTCCCGGCCGCGCGCCGTACTTGGAAACATTGACAATGTCGCACTGCATGTCTCGAACAGCTTGCAGCGAGCGTTCAAACTGGGAATCTGTTTCTCCAGGAAAGCCGACAATGATGTCGGTCGCAATCGTCACATCGGGAAGTTGCTGGCGCGCTTCTTGCACGAGTTCCAAACATTTTTCGACGCTATATCCCCTTTTCATTTTTTTCAATAGTTCATTGTCTCCGCTTTGGATGGGAAGGTGCAAAAATTGGTAGAAATGGTCGTCGTGCAAGGCTTCGACCAATTCGTTCCAGTATTTTTTCACGTGTTGGGGGTTCAACATTCCCACGCGCACGCGAAACTGTCCTTCCAGGTTCGAAATTTCTTTTGCCAATTGGGCGATGTTTTTTCCGAATTCGAATCCAAAAACCGCACAATCGGTTGCGGTCAGCCAGAATTCTTTTTTGGTTCGAAGTTCTTTTTGCAAGCGTTGCACGATTTCGGAAACGGAATAGCTGGACAATTTTCCGCGCGCGAATTGGGTCGCGCAATAACTGCACTCGTTCAAGCATCCGCGCGAAATGGGAACAATCGAAATCGGGCTTTGGTTTTGAAATGTCAGAGTCCGACTGGAATGCTCGGCCAGCGGCATTCCAAACTGTTCGCTGAACCCTTTTAGTGTTGGACCAAATTGGATGGCGGACGGTGCGGCGAGTTGGATTCTCTCGCTGTTGACTTTGGGAAGACAGCCTGTGACGACGAGTTTTCCATTGTGTTGCAATGCAATATCGTGCAGGGTTTTGGCGCGACGAATCATTTTGTGTTCCGTGGCTTGTTTGACGGCGCACGTGTTCAATACAATCAAGTCGGCTTCTTCTTTTGTTGCGAGCTCGTACCCGTTTTCGTGCACAAAGGATTC
>CAZHUN010000027.1:0-10438 GCA_964535725.1 uncultured archaeon | reverse complement strand
TTCGTTGTTGGTTGAGAGCATTCCCCCGTCTCCGCCCACGGTCATGTTCTTGGCCGCGTAAAAACTAAAGCATCCCACATCGGACAAACTTCCCGCTTTTTTTCCGTTTACGGTGGCACCATGGGCCTGGCATGCGTCTTCAATCACAAACCATTCTTTTTCTGTTGCAATTTCGTTCAACTCTTTCATGGCGCACGGCTGTCCGTACAAGTGTACAGGGATAACACCTCGACACTCTTTCGCTTTTTCCAATTCTTTAAAGTCCAAAAGTCCGGTGCGGGGGTCGATGTCCACGAGTTTGGGAATTCCTCCCGCGTGGATGATGGAATTGGAAGTGGCGATGAACGTCATGTCGGTCGTAATTACTTTTTCTTGCGGCTTCAATCCCAAAGAAAGCAAGGCGATTTTCAACGCAGCCGTTCCCGAACTCACGGAAACGCAGTATTTTACTCCAATGTATTTGGCGAACGCTTCTTCGAACTTGAAAACGCTTTCTCCCAGCACGAATTTTTCGTTCTGCAACGCAGATACGGCCGCTTGTTTCATTTCTTCCGAAAACTCTTGCTCGAAAAACTTGATCATATGTTTCACTCTCGAAATGCAATTGTAAAGGCTCTGTAAAGGTTGGTGTTTCACCGTATTAAAACCCTTTTGGGGCAAACCAGATTCGACTCTATTGGCGCGAATAGAGTTTCACGCTTTCAGCACTTCTTCGTACACGCGCTTGGTTTCCTTTCCGCACTTTTTCCACGAAAAAAACCTGGCGCGCTTGATTCCTTTTTTCTTCAACCGGTTGGCAATCGCAGAACTGTCCAGCACTTCGCGCAATCCACTACACAATGCGAACGCGTTTCCTTGTTCGACGAGCCATGCGGAATCTTTCACCACTTCCGGAGTGCTCGACGCGCGCGCGGAAACAATGGGAAGGCCCGAAGCCATGGCTTCGACGAGCGGAAGTCCGAAACCTTCGTACGTGGAAGCAAACCCCAACACGTCCGCGGCATTGTACGCCAGCGCAAGTTCTGCTTTCGAAACCCGCGTGCGGTGTAACACTTTTCCTTCCAGTCCAAGGGATTGGATGGCTTTTTCGGTTTCGGGACGCTTTTCTCCAATGCGCAAGAGAATGGATTCGGGGTGAGTGGATTGCAATAATTGGAACGCTTTCAACAAAGTTGGAATTCCCTTGCGTGGCTCTTCCGATCCCACGTTCAACACAATGCGCGCTCTTTCATCCAACTCCAACGCTTTTCGCGCGCGCTTTTTGGGAGAAGGCGCAAACGTTTCCGCGTCAAAAGCCAAGTGGACGACTTCGATTTTGGTTGCGGGAATGTAATAGTATTTTTCGACTTCGTGTTTGGTAAAGTTGGAAATGGCGATGATTTTGGCCGCTTTTTTCATTCCCTGCATGGCATAGTCCAAAACAGGCGCGATTCCGGCCGCATATTGGTGTGGGAGGACTTTGGGTACCACGTCCATGCAGCTGACAATGCACGGTTTTCGCGTGTCCGCGAGTCTCGCCAAAAACTGGTTGGAGGCATGGTATAACTGGTATCCTTTTGGGACTCGGTGCGGATAGTACAATGCCTTATTCAGGCTTTTTCCCAAAAACGGTAACGGAATCGAATCCGCCAACACTTTCACTTCGCTTTTTTCTTGTTGTATCATGCTCTTTTTCAATGGCCACGGAAGAACGTCCCACAAGGAATTGAAATCGAGTCTCAACCGCTTTCGCTCTTTCTCGCCCAAGTACAGCATGTCGGCCTCTTCGCCCAACTCGCGGTACAAATTCCACGCATAATTGCCGATTCCAGTCCCTTCCGGAAAATCGTTCACCAACGCGATGTCTTTCACGCTCTCACGCTCTCGTACACTCTTTCATACTCCGCAACCTTTTTCTTCCAATCAAACCCTTTCGCGAATGCGTTGCACTTTTTTCGCACGGGTTTCAGTTCTTTTTCCCCTTTTTCCAGCCACTTTTCCAATATCTTGGCCGCCTTTCCGGAGTCCGAAAAATCCAACACTGTCCCCCTACCGCTCGCGGCAAACCGTCGAAAGGAAGGAATGTCGTTCAACAAGGGAATGCACCCTGCCGCCATTCCTTCGAGCACGGAAATGCCGAACCCTTCGTGCGAGGACGCCGAAACGAGAAACGAAGCGCGTGCAAACTCGCGTTCGAGCTCTTTTTCGGAAGCTTTTCCAACAAAGCGAACGCGTTTCAATTCCAATGTTTTGGCCAGAGTTTTCAATTTCCGTTCTTCCCCTTTCCAATCCCCTCCCACAATGCGCAGTTCGACCTTCGGAAAATCTTTTTCCACAATTGCAAACATTTTCAACAAAAGGTCGATTCGCTTGTTCGAAGAAAGCCTTCCTACAAAGAGGAGGCGTTGCGAAATTTTTTTCGTCTTTGATTGCAAGAAAGGTTGTAACTCCACCCCGTTTTCGACCAGTTTGGCGTTTTTGAATTTTTTAAACGCTTCAAAATCGTCCACACTATCGCACAAAATGGCGTCAAATTGTTTCAACGCCTTTTTCAAAAACGTTTTTTTGTACGCGTGTTTCAACCAGGAAAAGGATTGCGTGTGGTCAATGCCGCCGTGCGTGTTCAACACCAGCTTCGCTCCGTGCTCACTCTTCGTCCACGCGAGAAAGTCGGAAAAGAACCCGATGTTGTGCACGTGTATGATATCAACGTCTTTCGCAAATTCCAGCACGGAAGGCGCCAACTTGTAGAGTTTTAAATCCGTGAACGGAATGCGGTGCACGGAAATTCCCTTCACACGTTCGAACGCTTTCAATTTCTTTCCGTCCGCGCACTTGTCCAGGCAGACTATTTTTACGTTGTGCCCTTTTCGTTTCAATTCTTTGGAAAGTCCAAGGACAAAACTTTCAATCCCGCCCGTGCACGGCCACACATGATGGGTCACTTGGACGATGTTCATTTCGCCACTCCCTTTGCATAACCATACAACAATCCGAACAAGAAGGCATATCCGCGTAGAGGTTGTACTAAAAATACATGTAATGCAATCCACTGATCTCTTTTAGCATAAAACAGAAACGAAGGATAGCACGCCATAACATAAAAAACAAGAAAAGCAATCCAAAGCGATGGATTCCACGGCCAAATAGCAAGACTCACAAGCAAAAGAGCGGCTAAAATGATTTGCACTTTAAGCCACTGTGTGGTGTAACTATCTTGAACAACCTTTTTTTGATGCTTTGAATAAAGGCGCACCCTCCAATACCCGCGATAAAATTTCGTCTTCAAGTATTGAATCAAACTTTCTGGATGAATGTGATAGACGATGGCGTCGGGCGCGAAAACGAGTTTTTTTCCCTTTTCAGAAAGCGCATACGACAAATCCGTATCTTCTCCGCTGGCAGTAGGATAGCGTTCGTCGAATCCCTTTTCTTGGAAGAATTCTTTTTTTCGGTATGCCGCAGCATACGTGGAAACAAAGTCAATGTTTGCGCTTTTTTTCATCTTCTCATACCGTTCTTCGATTTCAATCTGGCAAAACCGCGCCATCCAATTTTTTTGCAAAGTCTTGTACGCGCCTTGCACGCCAACCACTTCCTCGTCTTCAAAAAGTCGAAGCATTTCTTCGACAAAATTCTTCTCCGGAACGCAGTCCGCGTCCGTGAATACGAGAATGGCTCCTTTCGCTTTTTGCGCGCCCAAATTGCGCGCGGCTGCCGGACCTTTTTTGGATTGACGAAAAAATTTGACTTTCTTGAATTGTTTGACCATGGAAGGGGTTTGGTCCGAACTGGCGTCGTCTACGACAATGACTTCGCATGGAACGGATTGGTTTTGCAGCGCCTTCAAACAGTTTTGAATGTGTCTTGCCTCGTTGTGGCAGGGTACGATGACAGAAACTTTCATACGCGTTTACGCCATGGAAGAAGTGGTTTCGACTTTCAACGGCTTTTTGAGCAAGAACTTGTAAAATGTTCCCGCGCTTTTGACGAGTCTGGGAAATTCTTTGGGAGAAGTGATTCCTTGCTTGACCTTGCGCGCAATGTATTCTGGGCGCAAGTAAAACTGCCTTCTGGCTTCGTCGCACCATGCCACCAGTTCCTTGTCCGAAAGTCCGGGCCGCGAAACAATGGTGTTGTGGGTGCCGTCTGGGAGTAACCACTCGCTCCAATTCTGTGTGGTAAGCAGTCCCTCGTTTTTTGCCCACTCGAACGCTTCGGTTCCCGGATACACCATGATGGGGAAGAACTGCGCCGTGTCCGGGTCGAGCTCTTTGGCCAATGCGATGGTTGTTTTAATGGTTTCTGGAGTCTCTCCCTTGTTTCCCATCATGAAACAGCCGTGTACCAACATTTTGGCACGCTTGCTTTCGATCATGAACTTTTTGACCTTTTCCACCGTGGTCCCTTTCTTGATATTGTTCAAAATTTCCTGCACTCCGGACTCGAATCCCACGCACAAGAGTCTGCATCCGGCTTTTTTCATCCACGCCATGGTGTCATAGTCGATATCCGCACGGGAATTGCACGTCCACGTGGTATTCAATCCCCGGCGCACAATCTCTTGACACAATTCCACCGTGCGCTGCTTGTCCTGCGTTAAAGTGTCGTCTTCAATCATGATGTCTTTCACTTGCGGCAAGTTCTTGGCAATCCATTCAAACTCGTCAACAACGTTCTTTACGCTTCGCGCTCTGTACGTGTGTCCGGTCAAGGTCTGCGGCCACTTGCAAAAAGTACATCGATACTTGCACCCTCTTCCCGTGATGATAGTGACTTCGGGGTACAACACGGAAGGGTAAAAATAATTCTCGATCGTCAATTGTCTCTTGTACACTTCGGAAACAAACGGCAGCGCGTCCAAGTCTGCTGTTTCCATGGGCGCCCTTTCTGGATTGTGCGTAATCATGCTCTGTCCGCCCAATACTTTCTTCCGGTACGACATCCCTTCTGTTGCCGTCCAATCCATTCCTTTGTCCAAACAGTTGGCAATGTCTCTCGCCGTCGCGTCGAACTCTTGTCGTGCCACAGCGTCAAAGGCAGGACAGTCGAGCAAGGCTTGCTCGGGCAAGGTTCCCGCGTGCGTGCCTACTGCTAGGATAAAAGTTTGGGGCGACCATTGTTTGATGTAGTTCGCCACTTTGATGTCGTGGTGGTAGGACGCGGTTACCGTTTCCAACACGATCATGTCGGGTTGGAATTCTTTGACAAACGCTTCCAAATCTGCAACCGTCTTGCTTTCGGCCGGCGCGTCGTACAATTTGACATTGTGTCCGGCTTGCTCTAACGCTCCCGTACAATATCCCAGCCAAATCGGATAGTAGACACAGCCGCCTTTCGAAACTGCCGGACTGCGCGAGTCTTTCGAAAACTTGGCAAAGAACGGAGGGTTCAACGTGATGATTTTCAAGCCCATACATTACCTATTCTCCTCGGCCTATAAAAGTGTTTTGGGTCGGTTCCAACGCACAAAAAATTGGTACAAAAACGGCAATCAAACCAATAATTTCCAATATTTTAAGCTCCCTATGCATCTAGCAATTTTTACTGTAAATGCGTAGAATAGCCCGCCAAAAATAATCACAATTGTGTGAAAAATACTTTTATTTTCTATAAAAATAATTCCTTGCGGACTTGAAAATTCTATTTTATTTTTCCACATTCCGGTTGCAACTTTGAAGTCTTCAGTCGGAGGTCTCCAAAATCCATATTTTATTTTCAAAAATTCTTGAGTTCTTTTTGGGTGCTTTTTATATAATAGTGGATCTACTTGGTGTTTCGCGACCCGGTGTATTCCGTAAAGAATTGTCTTGAAGACGCCTTTCGGCGATTCGTGCTTGTGCTCGAACTCGGCTTGCGTGCGCTGTACGCGGTATCCCAAGTCCAATACTTTGAACACCGTGTCAGTATCTTCGCGATAGTTGGAAGGAAATTCTTCGTCGAACAATCCTGCGCGCTCCAAAGCGTCCTTGCGGTAGGCGGTAGAAGTTCCCCCGTACTCGTTGAACGAAGTCGTGATTCCGATTTTCGGATTTTTTGCAAAAGGTTCGATTAATTTTTCCAGCCAATCTTTTGCCGCAAAACAATCGTCGTCCATGACGGCAATAATTTTTCCCTTCGAAGCGCGAATGCCTGCATTGCGTGCGGCGGCCGGACCCGTTTTCGGGTTTTTCGCGTACTTCACTCCGCGAAACTGTCCAACAATTTGTGCAGTATTGTCCGTGCTGCCATCGTCAATGACAATGATTTCGAAGGAGTTGAAAGTTTGGCCTTGGAGTGCTTGCAGCATTTCTTTCAATAAGTTGGAATGGTTTTTGGTCGCGACAATGACAGAAACTTTTGGCGCGGAAACAGATTTTTTGGGCATGATTCGCGCTTGTCTCATTTCTTGAGCACTTCTTGCCAGGTTTTTTCGAGCCGATCTGCAGCGCGTGTGATGGAGTATTCTTTTTCGACCAGCGCGCGCGCTTTTTTTTCGTACGCTTTGCGCAACTCTTTGTCCTCGATGAGCTGGATGATTCCTTGGGCAATGCTTTCCGGATCTTTGGGCTTTACCAAATACGCGGCGTCTTTGACGAACTCTTTCACGCTTCCAATATCGGTCACAACACACGCTTTTCCCCACGCCATGTATTCCAACAAACTAATGGAAGTGGGCGCTTCGTACACGAGCGAATGGGGCGCGATTTCTGTCGCGGCCGCAATCTTCCCGCATTCTTCGTGTTGGACGGGCCCTGCTAAAACGACATTGTCTTGGAGTTGGAGCTTGTTCGCGAGTTCTTGCAAGTCTTTTGCATTCTTTCCCCAGCCGAAGATGACGTACTTGTATTCCGGATAAGATGGAACCACATATTGCATGGCACGAATAACATACTCGATGCCTTTCGCGTTGCTGCTCCACAAGGATTTGATGGAAGTGAGCAAGTGTTCTCCGTACTTTTTCGAAATTTCGCTCCCGTCCGCATGTAAATCATAGTTTTTCACGTTCACGGCTCCGGACTGGATTTCGATTTTTTCTTCCCGAACTCCGAATTGCACGTACTGCCTTTTCATGTCGCTCGTCCAAACAACAAGCTTGTCGTAGTTGAGTTTTGGGGTCAAAAACTTTTCGGTTTCGAACAGCACTTTCATGTGCAGGGTGAAATTGTAGGAAGAAAGCACTTCCAACAACAGCACGTGGGGGATTTTCTGCTGGTTTTTGATTCGATGTCCGATCAATCCCATCAAGGAATTGGATTGGCTTTGCACGAGTTCGGGCTTGAATTCTTTTGCAAGCTTTAACGCGCGCCCGGAAAACAGCGGCCCTTCGAATTTGTGGAACGCGTGATGTCCAAAGATTGGCATTTGTTCCATTCGACAGCCAGGCACTTTGTAAGTAGAATTGGTATATACTAAAATTTCGTGCCCTCGGTCGCGCATTTCTTCGAGCAAGTCTTTGGTGTAAATTTCCGCCCCGCCAATGTGTCCCAACACTGAAGTAATCCAAAAGATGCGCATGATCTCATCTTCCCTTGGTTCGAAACTTTTCGCTCGAAACCTTTTCCCAGCCGTGTTCGCTCAATTTTTTAACGCGTATTCGATATCCAGTCTTTGATTTGACGGCTGCAATTCTTCCAATCGAAATTACTAGAAGTCTGCCGACTTTTTCATTGAAGCTAAGGCCGTTCAATTGCGATACCTTTATTCGGGTCTTTTTGGCGATGCCTGGTTCCTTTCGAATGCCCATTTCGGATAACTGTCGTTGACCAGTTCGAACGCGCACTTGCTCGGCCATGATGTCGTGCAAGTTTTTCGGCATTTGAAAGAAGACTTTGGCGTTGTTTGCAAATCCAATCCGTTTTGGGTCGACGATGGCTTCTAAAAAAGCGTCATCGTTGATGACGTTCAATGGAATGCGGTGATTTTCGGCAAAGCTCTTTCGAATGGCATACAATCGTCCGCTCAATCCGTTTCCGCTTTTCCACAATTGGGCCATGGCCTGATTGTACAAGCGCGCGAGTTTTCCTTCTGCCCGCGTTAAAGCCACCGGTTTTCCCGCAATGAGGTCTTTGTCTAGTCCAAAAACGCCTTTGAGATTTTCAAGCGCTTTTCGGTCCAGTACAATGTCGGCGTCCGTAAAATACAATTTTTCGGCAGAAGGGTCTGCGGCAGAGAGAATGGCATTCCATGCCCGGGCTTTTCCTTTTTCAGTTTCCACAAGCTTGATTTCCCCCTTTGGATGGTCGGCGGTGATTCTTTTAACGATTTTTGCAGTCCGGTCCGTGCACCCGTTGCAGCCCACGATGAGTTCTTTGTGTCCGCTCGGAGTTTGCCTCCACAACGTGTTGTGAAAAATGCTTTCGAGCGTGCGGGCGATGCTCTCTTCTTCGTTGTAGGCGGGGATGCCGACGGAGAGAAATTCGACCATACAGGATTAGACGAGTCCTTTGGATTTTAATTCTTTGGTTGCGGCGTCGAATCGGTCTTTGGCTTTCACTCCTTTCGACCATTCCATGAGCTCTTTCATGCCATATTCGAACGACACTTTTGGAGAATATCCGAGTTTGGAGCGGATTTTCGAAATGTCGGCAAAACAGTGGCGAATGTCTCCTTTGCGCGATTCGAGCGTGATGGAGGGTTTGAGCTTTGCATGGTGCAAGTCGATAATGGTTTGGGCAATTTCTGCAATCGAGTGAGGTTTTCCACTACCTACGTTGAAAGATTCAAAATTTGCAGTTTTTTGTTCCATGGCCAGCAAGTTGGCTTGTACAATATCGTGTACGGATACGAAATCCCGTGTCTGCGCCCCGTCTTCGTAAATGACTGGCTGGTTTCCGTTCTTGACGCGGCTCAAGAAGATGGCGGCCACGCCCGTATATGGATTGCTTAGGCTTTGCCTTGGGCCGAACACGTTGAAATATCGCAACGCCACGGCAGGAATACCGTACGTTTTTCCAACCAACAAAACCATTTCTTCTTGGTGGTGCTTGGTTTGAGCGTAAATGGAAGTAGAATTCTGCGCTTTCGATTCCGGAGTTGGAATCGGCTTGAGGTCTTTTCTGCACGAAGGACAGACGTGCTCGAATTGGTTGCGTTTCAATCTCTCTTCGTCGCGCGTTTCCACTTCCTGTACTCCGCATGCGTTGCACGTGTATGCGCCTTCGCCGTAGCTGCTCATGCTCGCGGCAACTACAACTTTTTCAACCTCGTGCTCTTCGTTGGCCAGAAAGTCCAGTAAGTTTGCGGTTCCTAACGTGTTGATTTCGACATAGTTGCGGATTTGGTACATGCTCTGTCCCACTCCGACTGCGGCCGCTTCATGGAATACGATTTCTTGTCCTTGCAACGCTTTCTTCCAATCCGCAGGCTTTCGAACATCGCCCAAAACATATTTTGCCTTTTGGTTCAAATATTCTGGCTTTTTGCCTTCGTGCACTTGCGATTCGAGATTGTCCAACACCGTGACTTGATGGCCTTCTTCGACCAACGCGTCCACCAAGTGCGATGCGATGAAACCAGCACCGCCCGTAACCAATATTTTTTTCGTTTGCATTTTTTTAGCCTTTCCCCCAATTCGCAATTTTTATCTATTAAATGGTTTTGGTACGCCCAACTTTGCAATTTAAGTAGGCGCTTTTAGGCACTAAAATTGCAAGTTTGACACTTGATTTGCAGACTTCCGACCAAAATTACAGAATAGACTCAAATTGCAAAGCCCTTTCTAACACTTTATTATACCATTTTCTATATCCCTACCAATCGACTCAAAATTTTTGCCCCACACACAGAGTCTTTCCTCTTCTTTGTATTCTGCCAAAGTTCTGTTCTCGCCATCAAGAATAATAATTCTATTCCACCCAAAAGAATAATTTCCTTTAAGTATTGTAGAGAATAGAATCGGAACTTTAAACGCGTATTCTTTATAATTTCCACTCGGATCTGCAAACACCGTAGCAACTTCAAAATATCCGCCCCTATCCGAAAAATTCTCAAGAATTTTTAAAAGTTTTTCAGCGGGGATTGCTCTTTCAAAAAAGCTAGTGTAAGGGCCCGGAATTTTGAGGGCGTTTATAAAGAGGCTGTGATCCTCCCGAATAACGGCAAGATTTTTTTCTTTGGCAACTGCTAGTGCAGTGAATTTTGCTATCTCCACGCTTGAATCAGACTGGATTTCTAAAAAATTCCCAGAAAACTGTCTCACCTCTATTCCAAACCTTGAAAGAGCACACTGCGCAGCCGCAAGCTTTCCCTTATTATTCGTTATTAAATAAACTATCCCACTCATTTCGCACCTCCTTCAATTCTCTCCATAACGGCATCCACCATTAAATCTATTGTATCGATTTTTTCAATTTTCTCGCCCTTTAACAAAACACAAAGTTCTGTACAACCTAGAACAACCACATCCGTTTTTTCCGAATATTTTTCTATTATTCTTTTGATTGTTTCAATTTGAATGTGGTTTTTAATACCCATATTG
>CAZHUN010000026.1:0-19245 GCA_964535725.1 uncultured archaeon | reverse complement strand
TTGTCTGTTCGAAAATTCGAACATCGGCTATGCCGGCGTTACCCTCTTCGTCCCTTGATTGGAGTGATTTTGCTACCAAAACCATTTTGATGGGCCTTTGCGTACGACCCGCTGTGCTCGCCGTACGAACTCAACCAATTTAAACGCCTATTCACACGAATAGGCGAATATGGGACTTGCGAATGACTTTCTCGAATGGGCCAAAAAGACGTTTACTGTACTGCTTCGAAAAATCGGAACGTTTTTGCTCTTCGTGTTTGTCTTGGGAAGCTTGTTCGGCTATGTGGTCGCCACGCAAAAAGACCCCACTTATTTGGCACTGCCTGTCATTAGCATGTTTGTCATGTACTATGACTTGGACTGGGGCGTGCTGGCGTTTGTCGCTTCGCTCATTCTTGTTTTTGCGTTCTAATATCCGCGCTCTTGGAAGAATTTTTCAAAAGGAATGAGTTTGGGAGTTGTTCCGTTCCACAACATGACGACTCTCGAATCTTCAAACTCTCCGCCGAATTGATAGTCTGGCAAGTGTTGCAAAATGCGTTCGGCAAAGGATTTGATTTCAGCATGTTCCGGAGAATTTTCGGCCGTCAAACGCGCGCGAGAAAGACCAATCCAAGAATAGCCTTTCAATTCGACAAAGTCTGGCTTGGCGCGCTTCACCAGTTCGGCGAACTGTTCTTCCGAATCCATGTTCCACCCTTTCACCACTGTCACGCGCAACACTTTTCTGCAATCGAGAGAAGGAAACAAGTCGAGAGTTTGCATCAAGCGTTCCCACGAGTCGGCAATCGCGGGCTTGTTCAAGCCAATGTGCACGTCTTTGTTGGGGGAATCAATGGACACGTACAATTGTGTTGGCAATTCTGTCTCTTTCAATTTTTGCAAGGCTTCTGGCTGTAATCCATTGGAAACCAAGAACGTGGAAATGTGTCGCTTGTGATAGTCTTGCAAGAGTTCGGCCAACCTAGGATATAGAGTCGGTTCTCCGGTTAGAGAAATGGCCACGTGTTTGGGCGTGAGAGACTGTTCCCACATGGTTTGGGATACTCTTCCTTGTTTGACCAAACTTCCAACCCCGCTCAACAACCGTTTTTGGGCGCGAATGCTTTCCGCAACAATGGCTTCGGGTTCGTCGACATTTTTCAAGTAGCCGCTGCCTTGCCAATTGGTCGGACGCCAGCAGTAAGTGCAGGATTGCGAGCAATTCATGGTCACTGGCGTCATTTGAATGCAGCGATGACTCGCAATTCCATAAAAGTGGAACTTGTAGCACATTTTTTGGTCAGTCATTCCTGCCTTTGTATAGTGGCAGGTTTTGGCGCTACTGTGGCCGAACAAGTCATAGTGCTGTTTTCGCAACATGTCCGCGTATGCCTTTGGCATATGGTCTTCGGGTTTGGACATTGTCGAAGAAGGTTGGAAGACAGAAAGACCGCCATTTTGCGGTTTAAACGCAATCAGATCGCTTGTCATCATAACCTGTATATGGGGCGGAACCATTTAAAGGTTCGGCTTGCTCCCCCACAGCGTGTTCCACATAAATAGGTCGGCGGGGCCGAAAGCGGTTTTTCGCCGGCCTCGCGATTCGAGCATTGCCCGAATGCGCCCATTCTTGGCGAAGCCAAGAACCGGGTTTCTTAAAAGGCCGAGGGCAATGTTTAAATAGTTCCTTGCGGTTTGTTGTATTGAAATTTTTCGATTGAATTTGAGGTGGCAAAAATGTTCAAATACACCATTGCACGACAACTCGCAACCAAGCGCGTCATAACCAACCGCGGCGACCAAGTGGGAAAACTCTCTGACTTGTTGGTCAACGAAGTTTCTGGAGAAATCGAGACTTTGGTAGTCGAGGCAGATATGGACAGCAAGGTATTGCGTCGAGTCGGAGCCAAAGACAGGCTTTTGCACGTGCCGTATTCGGCAGTTACTGCCGTCAGCGATGTTTTTATCGTTGATGAGCGCGAGCTCGCTAATATCCAGCAATAAACTTCTCTCCAAAAAAGGTAGTTGAAGTTCTACTCGTCAGAGCGCAAAACGAGAATCGGTCCTTCCAATTTCTGCGCTTTGAACGCGCCGAGCACGGAATCTTTTTTCGCACGCTTGGCCAGCGCAACTTCCACGTCCTTCCAAGACTTTCCTTTCGCCTTTTCTTCGCGCACAAAATCAATCAAAGATTGCACTTCGCCAGCACTGGCTTTCAACCATTCTCCCGCGCGCTGAAATTCGTCCGCTTCTTGTACAAAGCGGAGCTTGGCTTTTTCTTGTTGCAAAATCGAGTTTTGCAGTCCTTTTTGCTTGCGCGATTCGGTTGGGAGCGCGGGTGCGGAGAGCAATGAATCGAGTTCTTCGGAAAACGAGGCAATGGGCGTACAAGCTAACGTGCGGAAGGAAAACGGAAGCAGCCAGGTTTCTTTTTTGAACTCCGCTTTTTGCGGAGAAAACTTTTCCGCATTCACTTCCAACACGTCGCGCGCGGAGCAGAGCACAGAACTAATTTCCTCGGCAGAAAGTTTGTTGGCAGGAACTCCTTTTGAAATTCCGGAGCAGAGCGCGATTTCTTCTCCCACGAGTGGCGCAACGCCGTAAGCAGAAACCAAAAACGAGACAAGGCCTTCTTTGGAGTCAATGGCTTTTTCGGAAAACCCTTTCGCGTTTTCGTCCAACAAACTTTTTTTTTCGGGCGGAAATTTGTACACTTCTCCCCTCCACAGTTTTCTGTCCTTCCACTCTTGCCTGTGAAACGGTTGGAGAATGGTGCCTTTTTCGCACAAAATCAAATTGCCTTCTGCAAAAAGTTCGACCATCAAATCGTGTTTTGAAAAGTGTGCAACCAACACGCGGTCTTGTCCGTGCTGTTCAAGTTTTTCCAATTTCTGTCCTTCCAGTTTCTTGTCCAAAAACGCGGCGAATCCAGTAGACGGTTGCGCGGAAACTTTCAACCGCGAAATCCACGTTGCTTGTGGCGCAATAATCCAATCCATTCGACCGGTTTCCTTGCTCCGCAATTGCAAGCGTAGAGTAGAGTTATCCAACAACTGGACTTTCTGCACAAAGGAACCTTCCAACGACTTCAATTCGAGCAATAGATAGGACAGGGAAAGATTCGGCAATTGCATGCACGAAACAGGCGGCTTGGGGCTATTAAAATAATGGGGGAGAAAGGAATGGGGGCGGAAAGGCACCCTTTAAAACCTTTACAGTCATGAAACATTCGTTCTATGGTCCAGTATGACGTGATTGTGATTGGAAGCGGTCCGGGCGGAAGCACGGCCGCGATTTTTTTGGGAAAAGCCGGAAAAAAAGTCCTTTTACTGGACAAGGCCAAGTTTCCCAGGGACAAGATTTGCGGAGACGCACAAGGCAGCCGCGCGAGTGCTATTTTCAAAGAGCTCGGCATTTACGAAGCGTACAAGAAAATTCCCGGACAAAAAATATACGGTTTGACGCTTTCGTCTCCCAACGGAAAAGTGGTCGAGTTGGATGTGGCGCCGCGCGATCAAGACTCTCCCGGATGGGTGCACAAGCGCGAAATTTTCGACAATTTCTACCACGAACAAGCCGTGAAATTTTCGGAATTCAAACAATTCGACGTTTCCCAAACTTTGGTCGAAAACAGGCAAGTGGTTGGAGTGAAGGGAAAATTTCCCGACGGAACAGAAGGAGAGTTTCGCGCGCCTCTCGTCATCGCGTGCGATGGCGCCATTAGCGGCATCGCGCGACAGTTCGGGGTGGGAAACAATCCGCCCGGACACTTGATTGTGGCCACGCGCCAATACTGGAAAGGAGTTACGGGAATGACGGACAGGATTGAAATCCATTTAGTGGATCATTTGCTTCCAGGATACTTTTGGATTTTTCCCCTTCCGAATGGAGAAGCGAATGTGGGTTTGGGAATGGTCACGAAAGACATGGCGGCCAAGAAAGTGAATTTGAAAGAAGCGCAGTTGAAAGAAATCAAAGAAAACCCGTTGTTCAAAGAACGGTTCAAAAACGCGGTTCCGTTGGAAGACGTGCGCGGCTGGAGTTTGCCGGTGGCTTCCCACCATCGAAAATGCTATGGCGCAGGATATTTGCTGGTTGGAGACGCGGCTTCGTTAATCGATCCTTTAAGCGGAGAAGGCTTGGGAAACGCCATGATTGCAGGAAAAATCGCGGCCAAAATCGCGGTCGAAGCGCTTGAAAAAAAGGATTTTTCGGAAAACTTTTTGAAAAAATTCGACACGGAATTGTGGAACGAAATGGGCGCAGAAGTACAAACTTCGTATCGCTTGCAAAAGCTCGCCACGCAATTTCCGCAATTGATCAACGTGCTGGTCGAAAGGGCGCAAAAGGACGAGCACTTCCGCCACGAGATCGAAAAAAAGTTGCCCTATACAAAAGGCAAAGAAGAAATCGCTTCCGACTCTTTCTTGGACAAGCTCAAAAGCATGGAGTAATCGGATTTTTTGAAGAATTTTTTTCTAAAAAAACTCTACAAGTATTGTTCGTACGTGTTGTGGTTAAATCTGTACAAAAAACGTTTGATTTTGGCGTTGTTGAACAAGTACTTTTCGAGCACGACCGCTTTTTCTCCCTTGTAGTGGGAGAACGAATGCTTTTGAGAAGGATCCAACAACAATGTTTCTTTTCCGATTTCAGTAAGAACAAACGCGTGCGGAGTCAAGTTGTCCAATTCTGCAATGACGACTTGCGCATTCTCATCATCCAACGCGTACAACAACGAGCAGAGAAATACCGCCAAGTCTTCGTCGTCCGCCACCCCATATTCGAGGGCTTCGGAAGGTTTCAACCAAAAATTGATGGAAATGCCGGATTTCACAAACTCGACTTCTTCGGCCAAGTATTGGAAGGCTTTTTCCGCGGTTTTGGGATAATCTCTGTCGAACAAGTAAGGCTCTGGTTTGATTTCGGAAACAATGGATTGGATGGTTAGATCTTCCTTGTCCACCAATTGCTTGATTTCTCCAACCGTCTTTTTCTCGTGCTGGTTGATGGCGGGGGCGAACTTTTCCAACAACAGCGCGTAAAGCCGAGATTGTAATTCTTTTTGCTTCGAACCGGAATTTTCGACGCCTAGAGATCCAAAATGCCTGCGCAGTTCCGCGTGCTGTTTGCGCAAGTCTTGCAACTCTTTTTCCAAGTTCAAGACGCGCTTTTTCAGCAACTCGTTTTCTTTTTCCAAATCTTGTTCCGGCATATAGGGTAATACTATTTCTGCCTTTCCCTACTTAAACCTCGGCGAAAAAAGCCGGATTTCGAAGCCATTTCCCCGCTTTCGGCAAACTCTTAAATGGCGATTCCGCGTTTCTCTAAAACCATGCGACAACAAGGCCAAGTTGGAGTGGAATATTTGTCCATTACTGCTTTCCTGCTCGCGGCAGTCGGAATCATTTTCGTGGTCGCACTGGCCACCTATTACGATGCCAGCACGACTTTTGCTTCCAAACAAGCCGTGGAAGCATTGGTGAACGGCGCCGACCAGGTTTCGGGATTGGGAAACGGTAGCGTATTGTTCGTCGATGTCACTTTTCCCAACGACGTGAAAACCGTGTTTGTCAATCCTTTGTACGCCAAAGAACTCGTATTGACAGTAGGTTCGACGTTTGGCGACAAGAACTTTTACACTGACGCGACCGCGTTTCTGGAATGGACTCCTTCGAATACATTCAATCCCGGAAAACACGTGTACTGTGTGAAGTCCGTCGACGGAAACATCGTATTTTCCGAATTCACGGGGGCAATGTGTTGAACGCGCGCGGCCTTTTGGAAAAAGCCCGGGGAAAACTTGGCTCCGCCATCGGCCTTTTGGAAAACCCGATTTTTGCGTTGCGAAGATGGGCCCTTTCGCGAACACGCGAAACGGGAGCCTGGGAAAAAAAGCTCCGCAGCGGCCTTTTGAAAAAAGTCATTGGAAAAATTGCCTTCGGTGAAAAGCGTTTTATGCGCGGCCAGCCAGCAGTCGAAGCCATTGCCGCAGTCACGATTTTGCTAGTGGTTGTGGCAATCGTGCTCGCGTTGGCCTTTCAGCGAAACGACGCTTCGAACCTGTTGAACCAGCAGTTGATCGAACGCAATTCTTGCCAGTTGCTCGCTTCTGCCATGCAAGAAGCGTCTGCCTCTCCGCACAACCTGCAATTTTTTGTATTCTTGAACGCGGACGCTAACGTGCGAGCTTCTTCGAACACGATTTTCATGCCGAATGACTATTGCACGTTCATCGCCAATGCGCACGATGCCAATTTGAATGCTGGAAAGGTCAGGGTGGACAAAAATTTGAATGGGGTGTTTGTATCCAATGCGAAGTGAAGGACAGTCGATGATGTTCGACTTGCTCATTGCTGTTTTCGTCTTTTTCCTCGTGCTGGGAGTCTTGGCTTCGTTGTGGTTGCAGAATTGGGATAACGTGCAACGCGACGAACAAACCACGCAACAACGCTTTCGCGGCCAACAAGCATTGGACAGTCTTCTCCGTTTCCAAGGAGTGCCGTCGAATTGGAACATTCCATGCGACCTGCAATCGCTTTCCAGTACACAAGTCGTTGGCTTGGCCTATCGAGATCGAGTATTGGACGAAAACAAACTCTTGTGCTTTTTCGTGCTGGCTTCGGATTGGAACACGACGCAAACCAATTATTCGGCTTTGAAAGACAAACTGCAGTTGAACGATTACGAGTTCGGCTTGCGCGTGTTCCAAAATGGTAGTGACCAGAACTCTGGACACATGTCTTTGGCCAACAGCGAAACCATTGTGATTCAACGAATCGCCAACCACAAAGGAAGTGATGCGAGTGTGGAACTCCGCCTTTTCCGCAAAGCCTAGCCGGTTGCGTCCGGCTTTCACGCGCGCGGCTTTCAGTCCCGCTGGCGAGCGGAGCGAGCATGTTCGATCGAGTGGAGCGACGCGATTTTCGCGAGGCGAAAATGGGCCCATTCGCGTTTACGCGAATCGGGAGATCGAACTTCGTCATCGACGGGCGAAACCGTCGGGGTATGCGTTCAGCGTGGACGCGTTGCTCGCCCTCGCCTTGTTGGTCGGGTTTCTCGTCTTTGGACAAGTCGTGATAACGCGTGGCGTGAATTCGACTGTCGCCGTGCAACAACAGTCGTTGGACGACGCGTTCACTTCTTTGGACAACTCTGGCTTTTTGCTCTATGCGACAGACGCGAGCGGAAGCACAGCCGATGCTCAGGCGCAGACTATTTATGCAAAATCGATTGGATTGATTCCGGCCGGGTATGACTTGAGAGTCGAAATACAACAATTCGACTACAACCCCCAAGCGTGTCGTGCAGGACAAAATTTCGATTCCTGTTTTATTCTTTCTGGCCAAGGAAGTGCAGGCGTTCAAGTTCCTGTCGACCGTTCGATCATTTCCGGAAAAAAGCTCATTGTGAAAAAGCAGAGCCACGGAGACTGCAACGTCAGTCCAGAACTTTCCCTTTCCGAAAACGATTCGTTGCATTCCATACTCCGCTCACCATTCAATGCTCCTTTTCGATTTTCTTCCAAACAGTTTGATTCGATATTCTTCGCCGCCGCGACCGACACCAACTTGTCCATCGACTTCAACGCAGCCTTGTACCCTTCTGGGGTTCCAATCAAAAAAGGCGACGTTCTCTCGTGCGACCAAACCGTCAAAGTCGACATCAATGCCTGGTTTCCTTCTGTGGGAAGAAATCTCATCGATTCCGTGTTGGTGGTGGATCGTTCGGGTTCGATGAGTTGGGACGGGCAAGCTTCCACTTCCAACGCGTTGGCGGTCGCCTTGCAAGGAACGTATGCGTTCATTGCGGATGGGACTTCGGGAAACATGGCCGACATCAATGTGTTGGTTCCGTTGAATCCGAATGTTGTTGGAACGTACAATCGTTCTGGAACCGCGAACGATGTCGCCGTGCAAGGAAATGTTGCCTTCTTGGCCAACACTTCCACAAGACTCGACATTGTCAATATCACGAACAAGAACGCTCCTTCGACATACGCCACGCTTTCCCAATTGGGAAACGGGACAGGCGTTGATGCGAATGAAAGCAGTTTCGCGTTTGTCGTAACCTCTTCCGACGGCGCGGGAGCGTTTTACGACCTGAACACGCAAGGGGGCGCGGCGCAAAACGTGTTTGCCGCCATCGGCCAAAACACATCCAAGCAGAGCGGAGCCCAATCTTTTGTTCCCTTGTCGAACCTTGTTTCTGGAGCCGATGTCTACCTCTCTCGCGTTGGAAACAATCCAGGAGACGTGACTGTGCGCTTGCGTTCGACGATTTCCGGTTCTGACTTGGCCACTGCCACCATTAGCGACAACGACATCGGCACCTCGTACGCCTTTGAGATTGCGGACTTCGGCCAAAATGTTTCCGTAACGCCAGGCCAAACATATTACCTTGTTATCACAGACGCTTCCAACAACAATTCCAACTACACGCGTTGGGGGGGATCGAATGCTAACCCGTACGCGAACGGCATCGCCTATCAAGGAACTTCGACCACATTCACCAACTTTGATTCGAACGACTTGTTCGTGCGCGTGTGGCGGCGCGCGCCAGCCGGATTGCAAGTCGTTGACGCGTCCACTCCTTCTGCGCCCCAACACTTGGGAACCGCGCCTTTTTCGAGCGGAGAGAAAGTGGACGTAGTAGGAAGCTATGCCTATGTCGCTCGCGGAACGAGCGGACTTTCCATTGTGTCAGTCGCGAATCCTGCCAACCCAACCTTGTTGGGAACGTATAATTCTCCCGGAACCGCGTACAATGTTTTTGTGAACGGCAACTATGCCTATGTCGGAGACGGCACTTCTGGATTGATAATTGTCGACGTTTCCAACCCTTCCCTTCCAATTTCTGTCGGAACGTACAACACGCCCGGAACCGCGCGCGGCGTGTTTGTAACCAACAACCGCGCGTATGTGGCGGACAGTACCAGCTTGCAAGCGATTGACGTTTCCAACCCTTCTGCTCCCGTGTTTTTAAGAAGTTATGCAACCCCTTTCGTCTACCGTGATGTGGTTGTTTCGAACAACATCGCGTACATTGCGAGCGGAAGCGCGTACGGTCTTTTCACGTTCGACTTGACTGCAGGCCCGAAAATCGACCAAGTCAAGACCGCACTCTCTCCCTTCATCGACTTCAGCGGCTGGACAGTAGAAGACAAGATGGGCCTCGTATCGTTTTCCGGCAGCGCGACATTGAACCGTACGCTCGTCAAATTGACAGACGCAAACAAGAACTTGCTCAAACAAGACGTGAACGCGTTGGTCGCGTCAGGGAGCACGGCCATCGGAGACGGCATTTCAACCGCGACTGCAGAACTCAACAGCGCGCGCCACACTCCCGACGCGCGCAAGTTCCAAATCCTGCTATCGGACGGCCAGAACACGGCCGGGTCAGACCCGTTGACTGCCGCGCAGAACGCAAAAGACAGCAACATCATCATCTACACGATCGCCTTCGGAATCGATGCTGACCTTTCGACCATGCAACAAATTGCCGCGCTTACCGACGGCAACTCGTTCATTGCTTCCGACGAAAACTCGCTCCTTTCCTTGTACCTCCTCATCGCCCAACAAATCGGTTCGATTGCGACCGGAACCGAAGGACCAGTCGCGCCCGACGTCAACATCACCATATCATTGGATCCCGGAACCGTCGTGCAAAACATTTCCAGCACGTTTCAAGGAACGTGCCAAATCGATGCTGCGTACTCGAAAGGCGTTCCAGGCGCTTGCACGGAAACGCAAGACACGAATGCGCTGTTTTTCGAACTGCACGACATCAACATCATCAGCCCGTGGTATGGGTCTTACTTGTTAACCTATCCATGCAATTCCGATGTTTCGTGCAAGACCAACACGCGAACGATTCCAGAAACCGGCAGCGTGTACGAGTGGAAAGATTCGAACGGAATATCCCACCCCAGCGCCACGTTCGACCAAAATCATCGAATCGATGTCAACTTCTTATATCGCGATTTCAATATTTCGTTCGTCTCGGCCTTGCTCGTGGACTTGAACCGCGTCGACGTGAATTTGCGCGTGGACAACAACGGAGACTTGAACCAATTGCTCCCCGCGGTTCCCATTCCAGCCAATATCTTCGTCGACCAGGACCCGCGCGTGTTTTCAGGAAACCCCTTGAGTCCGCCGTCTCCGGTTCTGTTTCCCAAATGGCTGTGCGGCAGCCACCTCTACAAAGGCCCGGGCTGTCCGACCCAAGACTCAGCTTCTGCGACCATCTTGAGCGAGGGGACGATCTACGCGTTCTTGGACGCGAACACCTTGCGCGATTGTCCGCGCGGAAATACTGCCGCGATCCGCTGCAGTTCGGGACCTTTTACACAATTCTATCAAATCTCCTACCACATGTGGAGGAAGTAGATGAACTCGAAAGGAATTGTATTGACTGCGCTCGCGCTGGTGTTGATCCTTGGAGTGATTGCCATCGAAACCGCCATCCAAAACAAGCAAGGCTTCGACTTGCAGAGCGAGGCGAGGTTGGAAGGCATTCGCAGCACGAACAACAAGTATGATTCCATCCAAAACATTGCCGTAAACCTGCAAAAGACGGGCATAGGAAAAGACATCGACCAACGCTTGCTGTTGTTCGGATACGATGTCAACGCGAACAAGATTCGATTGGCCCAATCCTTGCCCGTCAAGTCGAACACGTGGTCGAGCTATTTCGATTTCTTGAACGGAGTCGCAGTGTTCGTGAAAGATTCCAACTATTCGCGCGTCTTCGACGGCATCCGCGCAGACGCGAACACGTTGAGAAATGCGAGCTGGGGCGGAGACACGAACGATGTCAACTTTCACTATCTCGCGCTTCCCCAATGCGCGCAATACACGGTTTTTTACGATGCGAACAAACTCGACAAGGTGCAATGGGGACCCGGAGACGGTTCTCCTGATTGCAACCAAGCTTTCTCGATTTCAAACTATTCTTACATCCAAATCGACGTCAATGTGAACGATGCGGTCGGCGCGCAGGATTTCAACACCCTCGACCAAAACTTTGCCGACGGTTCCGGGCCATCGCAGAATGCGAATGTCGTTGTGAACTTCGACCTTTCCAATTGCGCGAAATGCGCCCAGAATTTGAAGAAGACGGTTTTCGCATACATCGACTCCGCCCAGGACAAGAGTGTCTCGCTTTCTTGTACGGGAAGCAGTTGCCAATCCAAACCGTTTACAATCGTGTTTGGCAAAGTGGTTTCCGTTTCCCACGCCGGCACGCGCGTTGATTCGAACATTTCAGTGTGGTTCGACGATTCCGTGGAAGGATTTGTTTTGAAAGATTTCAACCTGTCGTTGTTGAACGTTGACCAGAACGTGCGCCAGTGGACGCGGTGAACTGGAAATAGGAATATAAATGCGCAACCGCCTTAAGTAGAAAGAAGGAGAACAAAAAAATGGAAAAGACCAGTTTTTGGAACCGCATTCTTGTCATTCTCGGGCTCAAAAAAGGCCTTTCCATGCAAGAAAGCGCGAAGCCGAAAACAGCGGAAGCCAAGCCCAAAACGGAATTCTTTGAACCATTGAAAGAGTTGCCCAAACTCGCGCGCGGGCTGAAACTCGGAAAAATCGGAAAGCCGCAGGGCCTGAAACTTGGAAAGGCCGGAATGCCGCGGCCAGCGAAAGTCCAACCCAAACATTCGAAACAATTTGCCAGGCCAAACTGGCTTTCGGAATTGGAAAACATTTCAAAACCGAAAGCGACAAAGAAGAAACGCAAATCTTTCAAAAGGCCGCTGCGGAGCTTTTTTTCCCGGGCTCCCGTTTCGCGTGAACGCGAAAGGGCCCATTTTCGCAACGCAAAAATCGCGTTTTCCAAAAGGCCGATGGCGGAGCCAAGTTTTCCCCGGGCTTTTTCCAAAAGGCCGAAAGCCAAGCCGAAAACCGCGACCTTTGAAAAAAACAAAACAGTTTCAACGCTTTCGAAACCCGAAAAAATCGGCAAGCGGTTTTCGTTTTTAAGTCGAGGAAAAAAGCAGGCGCGTCGGATTTCCGCAAAAGACGCCATCGTCGAAGGCGCGAAAACCTTGCAAGCGCCTTTCGCTTCCACTGGCGCAATGGCTCAACCGCAAAGCGAAGTGCAGGTGCGTTCGGTTTCAGAACAAATTGCAGACACGAAAGAGTTGATGGCTTCTCTCGAAAACATGTACTTGAAGCGGCAGATTTCCGAAGACGCGTACAGGGACAAGCTGTTGCAATACCAGCAACGGTTGAAAGAACTGCAATTGCTGCAAAAAGGCGGGCAGAAAGTTTCCGAACCGAAGTTCAGTACGCCGAGCGTGCAAGCGTTGATCGAAGAGAAGGGACACGAGGGGAATGTCAAAAACGAAGAATTGAAAAAAGTCGAGCAAAAGGTTTCGGGATTGATGAACAAGTACAACATTCCCGAATCCGAAATCTCGCGCGAAATCCAAAAAATCGACAAGGGAAATTTGGTCGAAGGAATGGACAAAGTCATTGACTTGATTGAAATGGAACAAAAAACCCACCAAATGATGCAACAATTGCTCGACAAGAAAGGAAAAGCGTCCGAAGGCGGAATGGTCAAAGGAGTCGCGGAAGCCGGAATGCCGAAAAAACCAGTCAAAGAAGTCAAAGCCCTCGCCCTGGAAGTGCACAAGCAACGCATTATTACAGATTTCGACCGCATCCTCGAATACGTGAACGAAAACAAAAAAACCGGGGTAACGCAGTTGGCGAAAGAATTGAACATGGAAAAACAACAAGTGGCAGAATATGCGGCGATATTGAGCGACAAGCACTTGCTCGAACTCAAATATCCCGCTTTCGGAGAACTCCAACTCGTCGCCAAAAAAATCGAAAATGGAGACGATTGAGAGTGGCAAAACTCATCGAGTCTTACGACGTTCCCTTACAGGAATTAAACGTCAAAGTCAATATTTTGGAAGAACCTTCCGCGTTTGTGAGAACCTATTTTGTCGAACTTCCCGAATACGGAGAAGGAACGAAAGCATTGCTCTCCAGTTTGAAAAATTCTCTCGTCTCCGACGCGAACATTTCCGCAGACAGAATGATGGATCCAAAGTTTATCGACAGCGTGCGCGAGCGATTTCGAAAACGCGCCGAAGCCGTTCTGTCGAAAGAAATATCTTCCATGGACGCGAAAACGCGTCAAGTCCTCATCGGAATGTTGTTGGAAGAAATGCTCGGATTGGGAAAAACAGAATTCTTGCTGGCAGACGGGAACTTGGAAGAAATCGTAATCAACTCGGCGAAAGAACCGATTTGGGTCTACCACAAAAAATATGGGTGGTTGAAAACCAACATCTTTCCAGAATCCGAAGCCGAAACCCAAAACTATGCTTCCATCATCGCACGCCGTGTCGGAAAACAAATCACGACTCTAAATCCTTTGCTCGACGCGCACTTGATTACCGGAGACCGTGCCAACGCGACTTTGTTTCCCATTTCGGGAAGGGGAAACACCATCACCATTCGCCGCTTCCGCCGCGACCCGTGGACGGTTACAGACTTGATTGAAAACAATACCGCGAATTCGGAAATCATGGCCTTGATCTGGCTGTGCGTGCAATACGAGTTGAACATTATATTTTCCGGCGGAACCGCTTCCGGAAAAACCACAGGATTGAACGTCATCCTCCCCTTCATCCAACCGAACCAAAGAGTGATTACGATTGAAGACACGCGCGAACTCACGCTTCCCGAATACTTGCACTGGGTTCCGTTAACGACGCGAAACGCCAACCCAGAAGGAAAAGGCGAAGTTTCCATGTTGGACTTGATGGTCAATTCGTTGCGCATGCGCCCGGACAGAATCATTGTCGGAGAAACTCGGCGACAAAGAGAAGCCGAAGTCATGTTCGAAGCCATGCACACCGGACATTCTGTTTACACCACCATCCACGCCAACACGGCCGACGAAACCGTGCGGCGTTTAACCAATCCGCCCATCGACATTCCCAAATCTTCTTTGGATTCTGTGCACTTGAACGTGGTCATGTTCCGCAACCGGAGAGTGGGAGCAAGAAGAATTTTGCAAGTGGCGGAGTTCATCCAAGAAAAGCGCTCGGAAGACGAAGAACGCATTTCGACCAACATATTGTACCGTTGGAGGCCTGCAAGCGATACGATTTCCAAGCACCAAGATAGCATCCGACTGCACGACGAAATCGGACTCCACACTGGGTTTTCTCCCGAAGAGTTGAATGCAGACTTGAAAGACAAGCAAAAAGTGTTGGAATGGATGGGAAAGCAAAAAATCCGCTCCATTCAAAACGTTGGAAAAGTCATCGCCGAATACTATTTGGACGTGGACGCGCTCGTCAAAAAAGCGGAAAAGAACCAAAAAATGGAGTTTTAGATGAAGACAGGGATTCCTTTCAACCCGTTTCCGTTGCCAGTGCTCAAAAGCTTTTCCTCGCGCTTTCAAGGCGCGGGAGGTTTTTTCGGCAGCGCCTTTCCCTATCTCGAACTCGAACTCAAGCAGGCAGAGTTTCCCTATTCCAAAGAAGAATATTCCAGCTACATGGCAGTACTGTTCCTCTTCTACGCGTTAGTAGGATTTCTGGTCGCTGCACTCGTCTCCTACCGCGTCGCGCCCGACAAAATCTTTCTTGTATCCATTCCATTAGGAATGATCACCGGACTCTTGATTTTGATGCAAGTTTCCTTGTATCCCAAAGTGCTCGTCAAGCGAAAGGTGCGCAATCTAGAACGAAATTTAGTATTCGCCCTTCGCGTGATGTTAATTGAAATCAAATCCGGCATTTCCTTGTTCGACGCCATGAACACCGTGGCGAACGGCGACTTCGGCCAAGTCAGCGTCGAATTCAAGAAAGCCGTACAACAAATGAATGCCGGCGAACCCGAAGAAGCGGTTCTCGAAAAAATCGCTTCCGACAATCCAAGCACTTTTTTCCGCCGCGCGTTGTGGCAGTTGGTCAACGGACTGAAAGCCGGCGCAGACGTTTCAACGATTATGGGAGAACTGGTTCGCACCATCGGCATGGAGCAGAAAATACAAATCAACAAATACGGTGGATCGTTGCGCGTGCTTTCTTTAGTCTTCATGATGTTGGGAGTCATCCTTCCCGCGTTGGGATTAACCTTTCTTGTCATTCTTTCGACGTTTCCGCAAATTTCCGGCGCCATTGGAAAAGCCGCGATATTGCAAAGCATCACGGCCGCGTTAAAGCCGGTTTTTCCAGAAATGCACCCGATCGACATTCTCTTCTGGCTGTTTTTGTTGGTCGTGTTCTTCATGCAATTCATGTACCTCGGCTTGATGAAAGCCAATCGGCCAAACTTGATCGGAGACCAATGACGTGGCCAAACCAAAATCGGAAGCGAAACTCTTGTCTTCGTCACAATTGCACGACCAAACGAATAGAGTCTACGATTCTGTCGGAAGACTGTTTCCCAAACCGTGGACCGACGCCTTCGCGCGCGAACTCGCCTATGTCGGAATTAACGTCGAAGGAAAAAAATTCGTCGGATTTCTCGTCGTGTTCGGCTTCCTGTTGAGTGTTTTGGTTGCCCTGAACTTGCAAACCTTTGCCAACTATCCCTTCCTCCCTGTATTCTTCCTCTCGTTTGTCATCGTGCTCGGCGGAGTCTATATCTGGCTCACCAACACTTCCGAAAGCAAGGGAAAGTTCGTCGAAAAAGTGTTGCCGGATGTTTTGCAACTCATCGCGTCCAACATCAAAGCCGGCCTAACAACCGAACGCGCGCTGATTCTTTCCGCGCGTCCAGAGTTCGGGCCGTTGGAAGAAGAATTGAAACTCGCCTCGCGAAAGATTTTGACCGGAGAACGCATGGAAGTCGCGTTGGAAGACATGACGTCGCGCATTCGCTCCAAAACCTTCGAACGTACAGTATGGCTCATCAATCGTGGCATCAACTCTGGCGGACAGATTGCCGACTTGTTGATACAGCTTTCCGACGACTTGCGCGAACAAAATTCCTTGCAAGAAGAAAGCAAGGCCAACATTTCCGTCTATGTTTTGCTCATTCTCGTATCCGGCGCTGTCTTTGCGCCCGCCATGTTCGGAATTTCTTCTTTCATCACGCAAATCTTGAACAAGAGAATTTCCGCAGTGGGAGACGTTCCGTTCGGAATCGGAATTTCCAACCCGCGCAGCATTGCCCAAGTCCAGCAATCGCTTGCCACTACTTCCACAGAACGCGTCTCCATCTCTTCCGACTTTATCGTAACCTTCTCTCTTGCCGCCTTGTTCGTCACCGTACTATTTTCTTGCCTCGTCATCGGCATCATCAACGCGGGCAGCGAAAAGCAAGGCCTCCGATATCTCATTCCCTTGCTCATTGTATCGTTTCTCATCTTCTTCCTCATCCGCATCGCCTTCAGCGGCGCATTCGCCCAGCTGCTCTAATAAGGGTTTCCTGTGAAGGAAATGGAAAGAAAGTTTTTGCCGAACAATTGCTGCGAGACAGTATTCCAAAAATTAGAGGATGGGAATGACGCGGTCGACGAATTGGGAAACGTTTTCAATCGTTCTCCGCTGTTCTTGGCTTTGGACCATGACAAAGGCAGCGCCAATGCGATTACTCTTCAACTTGTTCACCAGCGAATGAACAAACTTTTCCACACTCTCTGGCTTGTTGTACAAGAGTAGCGTGGAAACAGAATCGAACACGACATAACGCTGCTTTCCCTTTCCAACCGCCTTCAACAATGCTGCTGAAATTTCAAGCAAGTCCGAAGGACTGTCCAAGTAGGAAACGTTTTTCAATTTGGCGGGCTTTCTTCCCGAGGCCAAAGACACCGCATCCACGAACTGGACTTTCTCTACCGGCAAGGGCTCTTGTTTCAAGCGCGCAATCACATCTTCCGCGCTCTGATTCAACGTGAAATAGGTTATCGGAAAATCTTTCCACACTTTCAACAATTCTGAAACCACACTGTTGTGGTTTTGCGGATTCAACACAATCAAAACAACCGGACTCGTGGGAGCGCTTTCCAAAAAACCCCGCAATTGCAGTTGAATCCCCCGCGTCGGAGAGAGCCAGGATTCAAAATCTTCCATCACTCCACGTCCTCGAACATTTCCTGCTTGGGCAAAACGCGGACCCCAGTCTTGTCGATTTGGACGGGATGCAGTTTTTCAGAAATGCGGGTGCCTCGCATCTTCAATATGCCGACGGAACGTACAAACTTGTTTCCCACTTTTGTGTGGTACAACAAAATGGCGCCGTCTGCCACGTATTCTTCCAACCCGAACAAGCTCCTTGTCTGGTCCAAATTAATTTCGTTGGTTATTAGCGTTGTACACCCCATGCGTTTTAGCATTTTGGCCAAGCTCAAAATATTCTTGCGCGCATCGAGTTCTTTTTCAAAAAAGAGCCGAAAAACGACTCCAGGGTCGATGACGACTCGTTTGGCTTTGATGGAAATGATGGCATCTTCAATCGCGTTTTTCAACTTGTCAAAATCGTACAATTCGACCGTGACGATTTTCAGCTTTTTCTCGTCCAAGTGTTTTTCCAACGAGTAACCGAACTCCGTACCCAATGTCAAAATCTCTTCCAAACTTTCCTCCAACGAAACGAACAATCCAGGCTCGTTGTAGTCTTCGATGCCTTTCACCAAAAACGACAGCGAAAAAATAGTTTTTCCGCTGCCTGGGTCGCCGGAAAGTACGACTAAATTTCCTTGCGGAATTCCTCCGTACAAGAGTTCGTCCATGCCTTGAATGCCGACTTTCGTGCGATCGCCCGTGAACGTTGTTCGGGCCTTCTTCAACACCGTTGCCGACTTTTTTCGTTTCACTTTGGCCATTGCACTATTCAATGCAATTATGCTTTAAAAAACGAACCCGTTAGAATTCCGTAAACACTTCTTCCGACGGATAAACCGTAATTCCGCCCGGCCGAGCGATCTGTAACGGGTGAATTTTGAGAGAATGCTTGGTAGAGCGCATTTTGCGAACCGCGACACCGCGCGAAAAAACGTTTTCTTTCTTTTGCAAGTAAAACACAATCACGCCGTCGGCCACAAACTCTTCCACGCCATAAGTCGACAAGGCCGTGCTGCCTTCCGGGATTTCATTGACCGCCAACACCGTAACGTTCAACCGTTTCAACGCCGTCTCCAAATCGAGCATTGCTTTTCGGACTTTGAACTGGTCTTTGAAATACAATCCAATCAATGTCGCAGAGTCCAACACCACGCGCTGGGCTTTGGATTTTACCACTTGGTCTTCGATATAGCTGACCAATTTGTCAAAATCGTACAACTCGGGCTTGACGACCGCCAGTTTTCCTTCTTGCACCAGCTCTTTCACGGGCCAGCCAAAATAGGCGGCTTCGCTCAACACTTGCTTGGAAGGAAGTTCCAAAGAAATGTACAATCCGTTTTCGCCCCGCTTGGCGCCTTCCAACAAAAAGTGCATGCAAAACGTGCTCTTTCCCGTTCCCGTAGGGCCGGAAACCAGCACCAAAGAATTTTGCAAAAACCCGCCTTCGACCAGCTCGTCAAAACCTTTCACACCAGTCGGCAAGCGCACAAACTCTTCGTCCGGAATCTGGCTTGCGCTGGATTGTCTCTCTTTTCCCATAACCCTCTCCAAGATTGTCCAACCCCAAAAGGTTTAAATAGTCGGAAGCGTTTATTGGTGGTATTTCGTTTACCATTTGAAAAGGAGGTAACAAACGTGTTTGACAACAAAGGACAAAGTGCGTTGGAATACTTGATGACGTACGGTTGGGCGCTGGTGGTCATTGTGATCGTCATCGCCGCGTTGTTCGCATTCGGAATCTTCAACCCTCCGAGCGCAGGAACGTGCACTGGACTCAACAAGCTGGCCTACGTCCAACACAGCACTTCGAGTGGAGTCTTCTACTTGAGAGTGTCGAATGGCGCAGGCTCTGGAATTAGCATCTCCGATGTCAACTTCGTCAGCGTGAACAACGGCGTAAGCGACACGGCGAATGCTGTCGTAAATGTGAATTGGCCTGGCGGAACCATCAACAGCGCGGCCAGCATCGACATCAACTCGGCGACATTGTCGGGAACTTTCGCTGCGGGAACTTATTCCCAGCAAGTCGTAATCGGATACACTCAGTCTGGAATTCCCCACACCGAAACCGCAACCTGTACAGGCAACATTTAATTCAAACACGTTGCCTTTTTTTCTTTTTTTTTCTCTTCCGAGCTTCTGCCACGCCTCCATTGTTTAAATAGTCGCGACCCTTATCCTCCCTCATGAACACGCCCTTTGATTCGAAAGGACAA
>CAZHUN010000025.1:0-3118 GCA_964535725.1 uncultured archaeon | reverse complement strand
AATTCTGGCCCCAATTCGAAGCTCCCGACTTGAAACTCGCGGTCGAAGAATACGGTAACCGCGAACGAAGATTCGGCAAGTAGTTTTAATCCGTTTCCTTTCCCATTCTTTTCAACCAGCCCCGTCGTCTAGCGGCCAAGGCTTTTTCCCTCTGGAGGAGAAGACGGGAGTTCGAATCTCCCCGGGGCTAAACCTTTTCTTTTCGGCGAAAAGAAAACGTTTGCGAAAATAAAAAGGAATTTTTTTGCCAAAAAAATTCGAACCCGAACAGGAAAAAGGTCGATCGCGGTCTCCCCCTGGCTATTCTTTTTCTCTAAAAAAAGAGGCACTTTTTTATTCTCTCGGCTTGTATTCTATTTCATGCCCGTACCCAAACTGCCTTGGTGGAAAGCCTTGTGGGTTCGCTCCAAGCACATTTGGCACAACCCGTTGTACCAGTTTGGCGCGAAGAGTGCGGCAGAAGGCGAAATCACGTTTTTGAAGGGCAGGTTGGACAACCAACGCGCTATGGCGAGCAAGATTCCTGACCGGGCTGCTTTGGCGCAAACGCTTACCCAATCCCAGCAAAGAATGCTCTACAATTTTAAAACGCCCAACAAGGTCGCCGCCCCGGAAAAAGGGTCGAAATATTTTTCTTTTAGAGAGAAGGACAAAATGATTCGCGCGCACTACGCGTCGTCGGAACAAGCCCCAAATTTCCAAACCATTGAACGCGTTTTCCCAAAAAAGGGCACTCGAACTGCAAACCTTCAAACTGTCGAACGCGTTCCGAAATTGAAGGAAAGGGAAACGCGGGAGGAAATGTTTTCCCGCTTTTTGAAACAGGCGCGTGCGGCCACTGGCCTGGCCAAGCGAAAGGCCTTACAGGCACAACGCAAGATGCTCGTCGAGCAGGAAAGGGCGGAATCGTTGCGCGTGCGGGCCAAAAAGTTGGCGGAGAGAAGGGGAAAAAAGAGCGAAATCGTCAGATTGGAAAAAGAGGCAGCGAGGTTGGAGAGAGTGGGCAGCGAATCGTACTTGTTTTGGGTCGACGAGCACACTCGGCGCCTTGCCAAAACACGCCGACTAAATGCGGTCTTGGCAAAGCGCTACCAAAAGAAGGCAAAGCTCCCCCGAAAGAAGGCCGCCTAATCCTTTGCTCTTTTGAAGCGTGCCGCCGACATTCACGTCATGGTGTCCGAAACCGAAATGGTTTGCACGGCGTTGACTATCTTTTTTTTCGCATCCGGTTTTCGATGCGCATCTGGTCTTCAACGGCAATGACGCTGTCCAAGTATGGAATTCCTTCGGTTATTGCTTCGAGGGCGGGAAGGCTTTGGTTCAATAATCGCTTGAGGATCTTGTGCTTGTTGACGGTCTTTTTCCGCATTTCGGCCGACGCCACAATAAGATTGAATTCTGTCCAATTGCGACCATTTTGGGCTTGGACGTGATTCCCAAATTTTCTCCGGCCAAACTTCTTCCTTCTTCTAGGAAGTTCGGGCACATTTCTTTTCATGAAAGAATGACTGCAAAACGGCTATTTATGGCTTACCGGCAATAAGGAGAAAAGAGTGGAATGCGTTCAAGTCCACCTGTCACGCCATTCCCACTTTCAACACTTCGCCCGCGAGGCCCCACAAGCGCGGGTTTTGCAACACTTTTCCCCAAAAGAGCGAAGGCTGGTCCATGTTGCCGTACTTTTCCAAAAAACTTTCCACGTTGGCCTTTTTGAGTTTCTCGAACAATTTGTTGATGTCCGCTTCCGAGAGTCCGGCAAAGTATTTGTGAATCTTCCAGTGGAGCAAGAGATCCTTGTTCAAGTTTTGTACGGCGCGATCGTACTCTTGCAAGGGTTTTTTCTTTTGCAAGTGTTCGGCAATACAATCCCCTGCAATGTTTCCCGCCATGCACGAAAAAACAATTCCCCCACCCGAGCTTGCCTTTGTCTGATAAGCCGCGTCTCCGACCAATAGTTTGTTGTCTTTCACAATGCTCTTCAACGGTTCTCCGCACGGAATCAAAAACGCGTTTCCTTTTCCCACATGCACGTCGAACTCGTACTTTTTAATCCATTCATCGAAACACTCTTTCGCGTTTCCCGGAAGTTGGGTGCCCAAACCCATCAATGCCGTGTCTTTCGAGTAGGGAATCACCCACGCAAAGAATCCTTTGGCAAAATCTCCCAAATACAATTCGACAAAGTGCTTGTTGAACCTTCCCTTCGCCAACGCTTGATAGCTATTGATGTACTTTTCTTTGGGCAAGCGGATGCCCATCAACTCGCGCACTTTCGACTGTACTCCGTCAGCTCCTACGACGACTTTGGTTTTCATCATTTCTCCGCGCGAGTCGTGTTGCAAAAAAACGCTTTCTCCGCGCACGTCGATGAGGCGGGATTTTGTTTTGATTTCCGCGCCGGCTTTTTCCGCTTGCTTGGCCATGTTCTTGTCCAACTCTGCCCTGTCGACCACGTACGCTACTGGTTCGAACCTGTCCAACACAATGGTTTCGCGATTTGGGGATACCAGTTTTGCGCCTTGCACTTCGTTGAATGTAATCCCTTCGATGGGGAGTTTGTTCAAAAAAACTCCAGTTTTGGAAATGAGTCCCGAACAATGCGTGGGAATTCCCACTTCCTTGTGTTCTTCCAATACTGTGACGGAAATTCCGCGCTCGGCCAATCTTTTTGCGATGGAAAGTCCGGCTGGCCCAGCCCCGACAATGGTTACATCCGCCATGAGGGATGGAACGAGAAAAAGGTTTATAGAGCCCTCAGAGGCGATTGCGCTTCCAGTGTCCGATTCCGATAACGGTTGCCAAGATTCCGGCAACGACGAGCAGCACTCCAACCACTGTGTCTTTGGAAACAGTGAAAACATACGCTTCTGTGGAGGCGGGCTGGGAGACCAATGCCGTGGATTGCGTCGTTGTCGTCGTTTCCGATGGCGCTGGCGAAATTGTTTCGGGCGACGGTTCGACGACCGCGTTCGCGTCTGCATTCGCGTCCTCTTCCGGTACGGCGGCTGGTTGTTCGGCGGCTGCACCTGGCGCGCTGCCCACGTGTACGTTCACGCTCGCTTTCGCGCTTTTTCCCGCGCGGTTGGTGGCCACGATTGTAAAAGAATGGTATCCGTCT
>CAZHUN010000024.1:0-2138 GCA_964535725.1 uncultured archaeon | reverse complement strand
GCGGCGGCGAATTTGTCGTTTGGGGATGCGAATGTTCGTGGAGTTTTGACGGCGTTGGATTTGAACGCGAGAAGGAATTTGTTGGTTGGTTCTGCGACGGGTGCGAGTTTGGCTTTTGGGGACGTTAATGTGGGTAATAATTTGTACTTGAATACGATTTCGAAGAATGAGGGTGCGAGGATTACTTCGGATTCTAATTTTGAGATTGCGGTGGACGCGGGCGCTTCTGGAAAGTTGGAATTGCGCATTGGCCAGTTGAATTCGAGTGCCGGTTATACGCGCGTTCGCTCCTACCAAGATATTAGCGGTGGCGCTTTTTCGTCGAATTGGGACCAGAACGGTGCGGCAAGTCCTACTGTGTATGGCGGAGCGACAGACTTTACCTCTCGTTTTGCGGGCCAGATTGGATTCGAGTTGGGTACTGCATCGACAACGAGTTGGATAGATTTCGCCATGACCCGAGTGACGAGCGCAACCACGCTATATCCGAATGTGCGGTTTTACGCGGACGGAAACAATAGTTTTGGAATTGGAGGAAACCCCGCCAGTTCGAGCCGTCCCACTTCGAGAATTGACGTGAACGGAGATTTGAACGCTTCCGGAAAGATTGTTTTGGGAACAGCGACCAAAAACACGCTTTCTGATGGAGATTTGAATGCTTCAGGAGGGTTGAAAGGGTTGGATTTGAATGCGGCGCGGAACGTGCTGAGCGGAAGTGCGACTGCGGCGAATTTGGGTTTTGGCGATGTGAACGCCAGCGGAAACATTACTGCGTTGGATTTGAATGCGCGGAGGTATCTTTTGACTGGAACTGCTAAAGTGGCTGGTTTGAGTTTTGGGGATGCGAACATTGGAAGCGCACTTTATGTCAATGGGGCGAGTATTTATTTTACAAACTTGTCTACGTCGGTTACGGGATCCTTCGCTTATGTGTGCAGAAATACGACTACTGGACAACTTCTTTCTACTACTACTACTTGTCCGACTGCCGCTTCTCCTTTTTTGAAAACGCTTGATGAGAAGAGATACATTGCTGAGATTTTGCCGAACATGAATGAGATTGAAGGAAGAACAGTTACGCGCATCGACCCGAAAGACGCAAACTTGTCTAACCCTCCAAAATCGTTTTCGTTCAAGTTGACGGACGAGAAAGATGAAATTGAATACATTGACCGTTTGGCGATTGGCATTCGCTGCGTTTCTGGAACAAGCGCGAGCATTTCGAAAGAGTATTCTTTGACGAGCGGGCAACAAGAACTGCAAAAGAAAGATGGCGTATTCTATTTCATGGAAAAGGGAGATTCGACTGTTGTTTCTTTTGAAAGTCCGAGAATTTTGGACTTTGCAGGGTGCGATGTAAACAAGTCTCGCTTTGTTGTCATTGCAGAAGGGTATTATGAAAATACTGAATATTCGAATGTGGATCGGTATAATAATTCGGTAAAGTCAGAGGGTGTTGGAAAATGAATTGGTGGAGTGTTTTGGTAGTTGCAAGTATTGTTTTGGCGGGAGCGCTGGCGATTTCCTTTTCGGCTTCCAATAATGGGGCTGCTTCCGCTCTAGCGGACGTTTTCACTCCTTCCATTCGGTTTCCGGCAGTAACTTTTGTGGGATGTTATAACGAAACATGTTCGCAAGTCTTCTATTGTTGGAACGCCCATTTTGGGATTAACGAACAAAGCTATTGCCAGGGTTTGGAAAACGTATCTTCGTTCGAGGATGCGAAGGCAAAGATTGCAGCGGATTTGGCGAAGGCATGGCGGCTGTTGATGCAGCGCAAAAAATTTGCGGATTCAACAGGTTATTCTGCACTCACTGGGTATTATTTTGAACCAGATTCGAATTCTTTGCTGCCGGGTGCAGAATTGGGCGCTTTTTCGTACACTGTGCCAAAGGTTTCGGGCGACGAAAATGTTGTCGCGCAATCGCCAACGGATGTTAACCAACCCGTTTCCATTGACCAAAACGTTTCCACGGATGCCAATAGCTTAACGATTTCAACAATTTCATCCGATCAAAACGCGAATTTGCCCCCAAGTGGTAGTGATGTGAATGCAAGTCCAACACTTCCTATTCCAGACGCCAATCAGGCTCCTGCTTCCCTTGTCGACTCGAATGCGGATGGAAATCACACATGA
>CAZHUN010000023.1:0-26903 GCA_964535725.1 uncultured archaeon | reverse complement strand
TTCCTTGTTCGTTTGCCATATCCTTTCACCCTCCAGGGTTATTGCTTCAATCAGTATACCGTACATTCCACGAAAACGGTTTTAAACCCTGCGCAAAATTTGATGGACAAGCGTGCGAACAATCTAGGCTAAAAATCCCTCGCGCAAGGGTATGCTCATGGAAGATAGTATTCTGGTTTCTGGGCAAGCGTGGAAAATCGTTCGCCAAATCGCTCGTGGCCATAGCGCGACGGTTTTTTTCGTCCAAAACGAGGTTGGAAATCCAGCTGCTTTGAAAGTGGCGCGCGAAGATTCCGGGCGAAGATTTTGGCTGCAAAAAGAACGCGATTGTTTGAAAGAAGCGAACGGAGTGGGCGTGGGTCCGAAATTGCTGGGCTGGGACGAAAACGAGCAGGCCATTTTGATGGAGTTCGTGGACGGTTCTACCTTGGTGGATTGGTTGGAAGAATGCATTTCTTCCGCGCAATGGAACTCGTTTGAAAACGCGCTGTTGGAACAGTCCAAGCGTTTGGACGATGCGGCCATCGACCACGGCCAGCTTTCGAAATTGGGCAAGAACATTTTGGTTCGCGATGGTCTTCCCGTCATCATCGACTTCGAAAAGGCGAGTCTGGTGCGAAAGCCGCACAATGAAGGCGCGGTACGCAATCTGTTCTTCGAAAACAAGCGCTCGTGGATTGTCCAACGCGTGCAAGAAATTAAATTACAGTAATTATTTTACAAACTTTCGGTCGACTTCGTTAATCAACACATCGCACGCGGCTTTGATGCTTTCCAATTGTTTGATGATGCGCTCTTTCTCTTTCTCAATGTCTTGCACGTTTTCGTACGTTTCTACCGCTTCGCGGAACATGCTCGTGTCAACGTACGAATACGGGTGGTCGTTCATTTTTTTGGCAACTCTTTCGACCATCTTTCCCAACCACAAATTCATTTCCCGTTTCACAGGGCCTTTGATTTGTTTTCCCTTGTCCAAGTATTGGCGCAACATGTTGACGATGGTCGCGCGCGGAAACGGAAGTTCTTCTCCGTCTTCCTCATCTTCTCCCGCTTTTTCTTCCAAATTTTCGACGTTTTCATCGATTTTTTCGACGTTTTCGTCCATTTTTTCGATGACGTTTTGAACAGTCTGTTCGCTCTCCATAAGGTCTCCCTCTCTAATTTTCAAACAGTAGCAACCGAATTTTGATACAAGAAGGATGCAGCATGCATTTTTTAAAGGCGTGCTTGGATTTCACGTCTTTTTGGCCACGCCTTCCTGGTCACACGATTCTCCCTTGTTCTGGAGTCGGGCCAAATTCGAAATCGAACCCAATTCGGAAGACACATTTCGCTTTTTTTCGCCGTACGAAATGAGCACTTGGTCCAAGTCGCGAATGGGCGTGTTTTCGTACAAAGAAACTGGTTTCCCATTCACGTACATCAAAAGCGTGTTAGCGTCGTCCACACAGTACGCGTTGCCGTCCAATTGGAGGCACTGGGAATTAAAGTCCATGTTCAGGCTTTGAAAAAATTGCTTCCACGTCACTCCGGAAAGGTGGACGTGAACCGCGCTTCCCAAACCGTCGTGCAAGTGGACAATGCTTTTTGGAATGTTTGGATTGGGGTTGCCGCAGAATTCTTCCGGCACCATGTATTTTTCTTGCGCAAAGTCGAACTGTTTACCGTGGACAAAAACTGCAAAATCGGCATGCTCGTGTGTGTACGGTTGCCAGAAGAACAAAAAATACCCTGCAATGGCACCAACCACTACGATGGAAAGAGCGATTCCCACGTGCAACGCTTTCATGAATGTTTTGATTCGGGAAACGGCTTTTAAAATGCGCGTGCCTTTTTTCTGGCATGGACTACAACGAAACGTACATTCGCGCGAAGGAAAAGGCCGCGCAATTGTTCAAGGGAAAGCACGATGCGCAAGGCGCGAACCAGCGCATTCCTCCCGGACAAGTGTTGACCCAAGGATTTCCCGTGCTCGACCTGGGCGTCAAGCCAGATTTCGATCCGCAAACGTGGAAATTGCGCGTGTTCGGACTAGTAGAGAAAGAGCGCACGTTTTCGTACGACGAACTGCTGAAGCTTCCTGCTTCGGGATTGACAGCCGACTTCCATTGCTTGGCCCCTGGAACGTTCGTTTTCACGAAAGAAGGTGGAAAAAACATTGAAGATATCCAAGTAGGTGATTTTATCGTGGGTCAAGATGGAATGCCCCATTTGGTTGAAAGATTGTTACGAAAAAAACATGACGGGTTTTTGTTGAACATCAAAGCAACATATCTGCCTGCCGTTTGTTTGACCCCCGACCACAAAATATGGGTTGTTAGAAGTCATCCCGGAATCGGTAAAACCAAAAGTCGGCGGAGAAAAATGACCTTCAATGAAAACCCGAAACTCATGTGGGTTGAAGCGAATGACGTCAAAAAAGGCGATTATGTTTTTTTTCCAAAATATCAATATACTAGCAAAGAAAAATTTGTAAAGCAGGGAAAGCGTTCCTTTGCGATTACGAAAGAACTCGCCTCTGTTTTGGGATGGTATGTGGCAGAAGGCTCTGCAGGGGATAGCAAGGGTCGCTGCATTCGCTTTTCATTGAATGCATCTCAAAATAAAGAATCTCGTTTATTGTCCGACAAGTTGGTTGCCATTTTTGAAGCGAATGTTTCAACCTATCAACAGCACAACACGAATTCGGTCACGATTACATCAAGCAAAATCGATAATCTATTAGCAATTTTAAAAGAGTGGTGTGGAAACGATGCATTTTCGAAAAAGATTCCCAGCTTTATTTTGAGTGCGGATAAGAAAATTTTGGCCGAATTTTTACGATCACTTATCGAGGGAGATGGATATCGTCCGTGGTTGTTGAAAATGCAGCGGAGCCAGTTTTCAAAAGAAAACTTCATCGACGTCACCACTGCATCTAGAACGCTGGCATATCAGCTTCTTCTTGCATTTTCCAAACTTGGCATTCCATCGGGAATCGTAAAGCATCCTGGGTCGGTAAATGATGCATATAGTGTTCGAATCCATAGTTTCAATCAAATCAACAAGTTGATTCAAACGAGTCAAGGGGATGAACGCATAAACCGCAACAAATACCATGAAACAGAAGAAGGATTTTACTATCCAATTCAAAAGATTGAAAGAATTGCATATTCGGGCGAAGTTTACGATTTCACTGCTGAAGGACTTACAATGCTTTCGCCATTTGTTACCTTAGATTGCGTCACCCATTGGACAAAATTGGGCGTGCAGTGGAAGGGAATTTCGTTATTCGATTTCGAAAAAATCGCGAAACCCAAACCAGAATGGAAGCACCTCATTCAATACAGCGCGGATGGATATTCTTCCAACGTTCCGCGCGAAGACTTGGAGCGCGACAACGTATTGCTGGCCTACGAATTGGAGGGAAAACCGATTCCGCGCGAACACGGGTGGCCTGTTCGATTGATTATTCCCCACTTGTACGGTTGGAAGGGCGCCAAGTTCGTCAACGCACTGGAATTTTCCGCAACAGACAAGCCGGGTTTTTGGGAAACGAGAGGATACCACAACCACGGCGACGCGTTTGCCGAAGAACGGTATTCGCAAGATTAGTTTCGGCCTCGGCTCGCCCATCTCATTTCATTCGCCGTCTGCTCACGGCGGTCGAGCGTGCGGCTTTCAGCCCCACTCGCTCGCTCTCGCTCGCTTTGAGTCGGCGTCGACGTCATCGTCAGTTCGTCATCGGCCAATACGCTAGGTCATCCAAAACTGTTTAATAGCTACTTGCAAGTGGCAAAAAGTGAAGATTTGGTGTTATTCGGTTAGTATATGGTATTGCTTTATTAACTTCTTGGTCTATTTTTGTAATATGTTGGTTCGTTGGTCGTTGCATGCCAAGCACCGTTTTGCTGAAAGAGCGACGAAGTTGGGAATCAACTATGGTGAGATTGAATGGGAAGTCAAAAAGCAGAAGGTTCGGGTAAAGGAGGGTGTGGATAAATTCAAGACGATTTTCAAGATTCAAGACGCGTTATTGACCGCGGTTAAGGTCGAAACTCGCGAATACATTCATGTGCTGACGTTGTGGGAAGCGAACGAAAAAGAGGTTGATTTATGGAAAAAGCAATAAAGTGTCATTTGTGCGGTGGAAATGCCGTGCTTCGTTTCGAAGAATTGGCGTTGGACGGCGGAAAAATCGTCATCAAAGAGTCGCCGTATTATAAATGCGAAAAGTGCGGTGAGAGTTTTTCCACGGAAGAACAAATGCGGGAATTGAGCGACCAAGTCAATTCGAAATTTGTTTTCAAAAGGCCAATCATTAATGCCGGCAGAAGCTTGGCGGTAACGCTCCCTTCGGATCTTGTGCAGTATTACAAGTTGAAAAAAGGCGTTAAACTCAAAATTATCCCGAAAAGCAGGAAGGAAATACAAATCAAACTCGAATGAATCGCTCTTGATGCAAAACAGAACATATTATCTAGACTGGTTTAAGGTAATTGGCCGTTCGTCATCGGCCAATGAAATCGTTTGTCAAAAGCGTTTAATAGCCATCGAAAGTGCAATGCGCTAGAGGTGGCCGGCTTCGTCCATCAGTTCGGTTGTGGTTCGAATCTTGATTCTGGATTGGTTCTTGAATTCTTTGTCGTTGCTCCAGATGATGGTGTCTTCTTTGAGCGCGCAAGCGAGGTAGAGCCAGTCTTTGGAATCTTTTGAAAGCGTTTTTGCGGCAGTTAAAAATGGGTTTAATTCAGAATCTGGAACAAGATTGAGTTGGGCAATGGCATTATGGAGAAGTTTTTCGAATGCCTGGTTGTTTAATGCCGATTTTTTTTCGAGTTGATTCTTGTATTTGAGAAATTCGTTTATGATGTAAGCAGGAGCATAAAGCTTCAGTTTTGGATTAAACCAGATTTTTCGCGTTTCCCCGTTCTTGATTAGACAAGCGAATAGGATATTGGCGTCAGCGGTTGCCTTCATTTAATAGCCTCAACGCATGTCGAGAACTTGCCTTCTCGATTTTTTTGGAGATTTCCTTGACATCTGCCATCGTCAATTTGCTTTTTTGAGCAAGGCGCTCGGCTTCCTCAAAATCTTCCAATTTTTTTTCGATGATGGTTCGGACCGCGTCCGACCATTTGACGGAAGAATGTCGCTTCATTCGGTCTCTAGTTTCTTTGTCAATCACCAGTGTTAGGTTCGGCATCAAATCACCACATAATTTCTATGTGTAATCAAGTATATAAAACGTGCTGTTGTTTTTTGGCATGTAACTATTGCTTTTTTTCCAATAAATGCGCAGTTTTCAATATATTATCTAGAGGGAATTAATGTAATTGTCAGTTCGTCATCGGCCGACAGACTGTGCGAAAAGGCATTTATAGCGGTTTTGTCCGTTCTGACAGCATTCGGCTTTAAATGCGTTTTCCTGCCACTTAGGGGCATTTTACGTCAATTTTCCAAGGAGGAATCGAAAATGGCAGAATTGTTGGTGGTTACTTCCAAGGTGAAGGAACACATTTCCAAGGCGGGAATGAACTGCGCGGGAGATGCGGCAGAGGCATTGTCGGCGAAGGTTGAGTGGAAGATCAAGCGCGCCGTCGAACGCGCCAAGGCGAACGGAAGAAAGACGGTTCGGCCAGAGGATTTTTGATTCGGGAAATTTTTTTCCCGGATTTTTTTCCTTTTTTTGGCAACGCTTTTTTATTCTACTCCGTTCAAATTCTTTCATGCACTTTTTGACGCGCTCGACGGTTTGGATTTTGCTCGCGGGCATAACATTGTCCTTGTTTGCAACGACCTTCAACGTGCTCGTTGCTTCCGCTCTTTCGGACGGTTTTTTGTCCGGACAAAACCTGTTGCAAGGGTGGGCGAATTCGACCGTGCAGGAAGTCGTACAAGGCGGTGCGAATTCGGTTTTTTTGGGTGCTCCGCGCATATTATTCCCCTGGGAGTTTGCCGTCTTGCTCGTGCTTTCTCTAATCGCGGCCGGGGCTTCGTTCTATTTTGCGGGAAAAGTCTTGCAACCGTTGGCAATAGATTCAATTCCCAAAATGCGGGAAAGGGCGGCCGTGCAAGCCATCGCGTGCTTGTTGTTTTTTTTGCTCCCTTTTTTGGTCGCACGATTGAGTTTTTCGATTGCCGTCACGTTGGTGGTTTTGGAACTCGTGTTTTGGCCCTTGGAATGGTTCGTGCAACAGCAGCAAAAACTCGCGCGGCAACAAAAGCGTTTTACGGTGTGATTCGACAATTCGTTCAAACGTTTTACCATTCTTCGTCTTCGGGGTTGTCCCACAATTCGGACATTTTTTTCTTCTGTATTTCGCGGAGAAAGAAATCGTGCTGTTTTTTTGAATTCTTTGCAGGCGTATTTTTTCGCTCGTTCGTGTAGTGGTTTTGATTTTAGCTTCATGCCATTTTCTCTCACGGCGTGATGCGTTCGCTCTCGTAGTACGAAACTTGGTGTTCTCTGTCGACGATGGCGAACAACAGCTTGGTTTTCAAGTTTCCCGCCAAGCGGATCATTCGAGAAAGTTCGGGAAGGGAAAATTTTTCCTTTTCCGCGTGAACGGAAACCACCCATTGCGAGTGGGCTTCTCCGGGTTTTTTTCCGCGCGGATAGACGCGAAAGTCGAATCCGAACTTGAATCCGGTTTTGACTACATATCCGCGCTCTTTCAAGTCTTTGAACACGGCGTGCTTGGAAGCAAAGTTTTTTTCTTTCGAAGCGAGCTTCAACAGCTCTTTTTCCGAAACCGTTGCGCCTTTCCGGTCTTCCACTTCGAGATTCTCTCTTTCCAACAAGTACAAGGCCTCGTGCAAATCCAGAACCAGTTTTCGCTCTACGACTTCTCCGAACCCTTTTGCGTGCAACGAATCTTTTTTGCGCGGGTCGAATTCGATGACTGCATTTCCCGACAATGTCGCCATACCATTCTCCAAGGAATGCATGCTTTAAATACCCTGTAGAGTGGCGCCGACCGCGCAACGGAGTTCCAGTTCTTTCCGAAAGAAGCCTTTTGCAAAAAAGCGAAGATAAAAAAGGGTGACGGAGCTGGATACAAGCATGACTTCGCAGGATTTCATCGTAACGCCTTGGAATGCTTCGGGCAATATCGATTACGATCGTGTCATTCGAGAATTCGGCGTTTCGAAATTGGACGATTCCTTGCTCGAACGATTGGAAGCCATTGCCAAAAAGAAGGGAATGCCTTTGCATCCTTGGCTTCGGAGAAAGATTTTCTTCGCCCACCGGGACTTGAACTTGGTGTTGGACGACTACGAGAAGGGCAAAGAGTTTTTCTTGTACACGGGAAGAGGCCCTTCGGGAAAGATGCACATCGGCCATTTGACGCCTTTCTTGTTCACGAAATACTTGCAAGACTTGTTCGACGTGGAATTGTACATCCAGTTCACGGACGACGAGAAATTCTTGTTCAAAGAAGACCTAAATCTTGAACAAATTGCCAAATTTACGCGCGACGACATGATTGATGTTGCTGCTGTCGGCTTCGACCCCAAAAAGACCCACTTTATTGTCGATAATATGCATGCGGGCCTCTTGTACCCGCAAGCCATTCGAGTCGCTAAACGCATCACTTTTTCTACCGTAAAATCTTCTTTCGGTTTTTCGAACGAGAACAACATTGGACAGATTTTTTTCACAGCCATGCAAGCCGTGCCAGCGTTCTTGCCCAGCGTATTGAAGGGCAAGAACTTGCGTTGTCTGATTCCGCACGCCATCGACCAAGACCCACACTTTCGCGTCTCGCGCGACGTCATCCCAAAACTAGGATATTACAAACCGTCTTCCATCCAATGCCGTTTCCTGCCTAGTTTGGCGGGAATGGAATCTTCTGGAAAGATGTCGGCCTCTGACGAAGCCATGGCCATCAATTTGACGGACTCGCGCGAAACCGTCCGAAAGAAAATTCACAAGTACGCGTTTTCGGGAGGAAGGGAAACCATGGAAGCTCACCGAAAATTTGGAGGCAATCCCGATGTAGACATTGCCTACCAATGGTTGTGCTTTTTCGAAGAAGACGATGCCAAACTCGCACGGTATTATAACGATTACAAGTCGGGAAAACTCCTTTCCAGCGAGTTGAAGGAAACTGTTTCCGAAAAACTGTCCGACTTGTTGGAAGCGCACCAGAAACGCCGTGCAAAGGCGGAAAAAGACGTGGACAAATTTTTGCTCAAAATATAGCTATCGCACTTGCCCTTTTTTGGCCACGAGACGAATGTGCTGTTTGGTTCCGCACACTTTTGCGTTGTTGTGCACGTGCACCGCTTTGTCCAAAATCGCATACTCTACACGCGCATTCAATCCAACCGTGCTTTCTCCCATGACGATGCTGTTGGAAACCTTCGCGTGCGGGGCAATTTTGACTCCGGAAAACAAGAACGAGTTTTCCACGCTTCCTTTCACGCTGCACCCTCCCGCAATCATCGAATTTTCCACTCTCGCTTCTTGCGCAATGAAAGAAGGGGTTTCGTCCGACCATCGAGTTTGCAAAGGCCAGTGCTCGTCTTTCAGTTCGAACTTTCCTTCCAACACGTCCATGTGCGCGTTGTAAAAACTTTCAAGCGTTCCCACGTCCTTCCAATATCCGTCGAATTCGAACGCGGAAACATTTCCCCCTCTTCCGATCGACTCGACCCATTTTGCAAACGCGTTTTCGTCTTTCTGTCCGGCGATTTTTCGAATTCCTTTCAACAAAAAATCTGTTTCAAACATGTACACTCCCATCGACACGTTTCCCGTTTGCGGGTGTTCGGGCTTTTCCCAAAATCGTTTCACGCGGTCTCCCTTCAATTCCATTACGCCAAATCCTTTCGCTTCATTTTTTGGAAGTTTTTTGTACGAAATCGTGCACTGGCTTCCATTCTCGCGATGAAATTCGAGTAGTTTTTGATAGTCCATCTTGTACACGTGGTCTCCGGGCAGCAAGAGCACGTACTCGGAACCGTGGTGTTCGATAAAGTTCTTGTTTTGAAAGATGGCATCTGCAATGCCGTGATACCAGTCGCTTTCTTCGTTTCCCGTAAACGGGTGCAAGATTTTGATGTCCGCATTCCTTCGATTCAATCCCCACGGTTCTCCGATGCCGATGTGCTCTTCCAATGACATGGGCAAGTATTGGGTCAGCACTCCGATGTAAAAGATTTCCGAATTCACGCAATTGCTCAATGCGAAGTCGATCAAGCGATACTTTCCGCCAAACGGAACCGCAGGCTTGGCGCGGTGTTCTGTCAACACTCCCAATCGCTTGCCTTTTCCGCCCGACAGAACGAGTGCCAATGCGTTTTTCATTCGTTCACCTTTTCTGGAAAGACAAGCAAGAGTGGCGTTGCCATTTTAAACTAGACGATTTCGACTTTTTTTTTCAGTTTTTTTTCCACTTCTTCGACCAATTTCTTCCAGTGCAGGTTGGACTGTTTTTTCAGCAATACCGTGTCGGCTTTTTTGAGTTGCGCGAGTTGGACGATTTTTTGCGCAGTTTCCCCCCACTCAAGCACGTCTTCCACTTTGATTTTGCGCCGTTTTAACGCCGAAACCATTTCTTCCATGAATTTTGTGGCGCTTCTCATGTCTCCGGCCGCAAAGCCAAACTCTCCGACCATATCCGAACGGTCGATGCACACTAAGAGAACCACTTCTTGGAACTCTTTCAATTTTTCCAAAAACTCGGGAGAATTTTCTTCGCGTGACAACAGCGGAACCAATGCTTTCATTCAAGGCCTCCGTTTGGGCGCGATTTTCTAGAACTATTTCCACTGGGCCTCCGCGGGATGACGAGCCACGCCGCCAAGTAGGCGAGTATTCCCAGTCCAAAACTTAGGATGGTGAACACAACCCACAAGAGGCGGACAACGGTCGAATCCACTTCCAAATATTCGGCAATTCCTCCGCACACGCCTGCGATTTTCTTGTCCGTATCGCTCAAGTAGAGCTTTTTTCGGGTCATTTTTTTCCTCCTTTGTTGGCCAGGGCGTCGAGTGCCGCCTCGTGCTCTTTTTCCCATTTTTGTTTGCCCGCTTCTGCTGTCTTAATGCCATTCAAATGTGCTTGCAAGGATTTTGTCAACAGTTTTTGCCGTTTCAACTCGCGCAATATGTTTTGATACTGTTTTTGGTGCATCCACACTTGTGTGACGTGTTCGAGTCCGCCTTTTGGAGACAGTCTGTTCAATTCGTTCCAAAACGCTTTCCACGCGCGTTGTTCCAACGCTTCGAAATGCTGAACTTTTTCAAAGGCGAACGATTTCCGGCCTAACGGATCCAGCCGATCGGCGTGTAAAAACGCCCAATTTCCGAAACGAAACCCTATTTTTGCGGTCTTTTTAAGGAACTTGTTCATTCGAACTTTTTTTTTCGAAACGTTCGCAAGCCGGTCGGCAACGGTTGCCACTTTTCCAGAACCGGTTCCAATACCGTTCAATGTTTTTTTTGCCAGTTTTTTCAACCGCGCGCCCATTTCACTTCACCAACTGGTACAATTCGTTCCGCTTTTCAATTAACTGTCCACTCTCGCGCAATAACGCGCACACGCCCTTCACCAATGTTTTGTCTTTTTTGCAATACTCTTCCAATTCTTGCAATGTCGCTTGGTTGGTTTTGGCCAACAATTCTAATACTTTGGGCGCGGTTGTTTCATATAATTCTTCCGCCACGACGACGTAATTTCCGTCAAAATCTTTCAGTCCGAGTATTTCTCGTGCTTGGATGGCTTCGCGGTAGAACTCGCTGAATTGTTTGGCGATTTCTTCTCCTATGATGACGGCAAAGCCTTTTTTTTCGAAATTCAAAAAAGGGTCTTCGGAAGCCTCGAGCGCCATTGTGTTCGTATTTTTTTTGGCATTTTTCTTTTCTTCCGATTTCAGAACCGTTTTTTCCAACCTTTTCGCTTCTGCCTTTTTTTCAGGCACTTCGTCCAATTCTTCGGGCAATTTGTACACGCTTTTCGTGTACTGTTCGGATGCTTTGAAGGGAACGATTTTTTTCTGATTGATTAGTTCTTTGAAGCGTTCGAACTCTTCTCGGTTCAAAAACGTTTCGAACACGCCTTCGACGCGGTCTTTCAACTCTTTTTGGGCCAATATATTCAGAATTCGCTCGTCTATTGGATTTGGTTTTTCGGTCAACACCCATTCTCCGGAAGGGTTTTTCAAAAAATCGTATTCGCGCTTTTCGTGGAGGCCGAGCTTGTTGACTTCGTCTTCGCTCAGTGTAAGCAAGGGTCCTTTTGGAACGCGCAACAGTTTGGCCATGAGGATAGAAGGTCAAAAACGCCTTTTTAACGTTCCTTTTGTTTCATCCGAATTTTCGGGGAAAAGCCTTTTATAGGCCAAAAGGGTAATAAAAAGCAGAAAGTGCACAATTAATGTGAAGAAGTGATTGGGATTGCGTAAGATTTCTTTTTCAATGTGGAAAAACAAGCCTGGCTTTTTGAAGACGCGCTTGCCCAAATCGTCGTCCGAGCACAGGCAATTGAACCAGCACTTGGCCTGGTTGTTTGTACATGACCGGCCCAACTATCTCAAACTTGAAAGAGGATTGTGGCATCATCAGGCGAAATTCGATAAAGTGGAATGGCCAGAAAAAGGGATAACACGAATGAAAATCCCAAAACCAGGAATGGTTCGAATGCGTTTTGGAGTATTCGTTTCCCAGTTGAAGCGTGCAAATACAAAGGGGAAACAATGAAGACAGGCGCATTTTTTTTCGCACTTTTGCTCTTGTCCGTAACGGCTTTCGGAGCTACTGCTTTAACACAAGACTTGTCAACGTGGAAGACCGTTCAACGCGGAGGAGAAAATTATTTTGAATCGCCTTTAAACGGAATTATTTTACAATCGGGCCTTCTAGATGTCTACAATTATGGCACCATCAAATTGACCTACCAAAGTGGTACTGTATATTCCATTTCCGCAAGCAAAGTCGTCAATAAATCGGGATTGTGGGATTCTTTTTGGGGCAATGATTCTTATAATCAAATAACATTTTCCGAAATCGACACTTCTGGAAAAGTGATCGAATCTAAAGTCTACTCTAGAGTAAGATCTTCTTACCCGTTCTTTTCAACAACTTTTGCGGACAATTTTTACGCCGTTTTTTCGAACCAATCTTCGGATTCGGCGGATTTTGAAAATATTACTGCGAAATTCCATTTTGAGTCAAGCCGATTAGTGTTCGAATCGCTTCAAATTCGTAAATCGGCGTTGGAAAAAAGGGTTGGAATGGCGAGTACGGGAACTGTTTTGGGTAGTGTTCCGCAGCTTAAAGTTGAAACAAATCCAACCTCCATCAAGCTGACCATTGTCCCTGTACAAAATGGGTGGTATGCGGTGTACAAGAATTCGACTGCGACTTCGGACCCGGATTTGTCGAAAGAGACGCCTGGAAATAACGGGCCGTGGAAACCCATTTCGGGCGCAAGTTTTACCCAAACAACCGACTTCATCGACACGGATGTCGTTGCGGGAAAAACCTACTATTATGCGCTATGGTATGGAATCAGTGCTGATGCCAATCCCATTCCAAACCAAAAATGGGCCAACATCGTCAAAGTCATCGTGGGCCAAACTGTAACCCCGATTACTTTCCCTGTCCAGAATTTGAAACCCATTACCGTTTCCGAGTGCTCTTCCGTCCTCGGCTGCAAGGCCAACTTGGACTATTGTTTCATACAGCAAATCTTTGGAGAAGGTGGAGAGTGCAAGATTGCAATCTCTGCGGCAGCCTTGCAACGCGCCCAGTCTTGGTGCAGTGACGGTAGCATTCCAGACGATGTCTACAACGCCATCAATTCGAGCACCCAGCTCGACAATGACCAAAAAAGCATTGCTTGTCTCGTGTATAGCACGGCAGTGAAGGAGAATGCGGCGTTTGGCGTTCCTCCTGCGTTGGCCACAACCCTCGCATTTCAAGAATCGGGCTTTCGAAACAGTGCAGCGAGAAGAGAGGACAACAAATCGTGCTCGATTGGAATCATGCAACTCAATGATGGAGGCACGCTACAAGAAAGCGTTTACAGTGGAGTGGCGGGAACCGCTTTCGAAAAAAACAACAAAACAGGCCTCATCCGATTGAAGTTTCTTTCTGAAACGTTCCAACTTGTTGCAGGAACAATTGTTGACTCGTGGACGAAAAGTTCGTGCAACAGCAAGGCCGCCAATTTTTGGAGTTCAAACGAGGGCGATTATGATACGGCCAAGCGCAACATTTTGGCTGGCTTGTGGGTGTTGAAGGACAAGTACAACCAAGCCGGCGGCCGCGTGCGAACTGGTCTCAAGTACGGGCCGTGCGCGTACAGTGGACAGCAAGCTCAATACAACGTTGATGTGACCTATTTGGGGTGGGACGTTGCGCTGCGCTACTACAATGGAGCGCCATTCACGTGTCCACAAAACCCGCCATTTGATGGAGATTCACGCTACGTGGAGCACGTGCACAAAAAATGCGAAAGCCTGTTTGGAAACGGTAGCGCGCACTGCAAATGGTAGCTATTCCCTGTTACCGCCACGCGTTTTTTACTGGCGGGATTTCGAATGGTTGGGTTTTTCTTCCAAAACGCGAAAAGACGGCGAGTGCAATCAACAGCAATACGATGATTCCTACACCCAGCAATATTGAATTGCCAAACTGTCCCGAAAACAGTCCGGCAAAGAAACCGCGTTGGGGCGCTTCTACAGTAATTTCCACATCGCGCTCGCTTCCCACGTCATTATTTTCTGCGACCAATTTGGCGTGATAGACTCCGGGAATTGCATGGTTTGTATCAAGTTCTCCTCTCAATTGCAAAGAATCTCCCATTTCGAGCGAAGAAACGAACAAGGTCTTGAACGAGGCGTTTTCTGGAAGATTTTGGAAGTACACGCGAATGTTGTCGAGTTTTTGTCCAGAATTGTTGGAAATCGTAACACTGACAATTTGGTTCGAATCTGGAGAGATCTTCAACCGTATAGGGTATGAGTCAATGCGAATCGCTTCCAAAGTTTTGGCACTACCGCTGACGTGGACGAGAATGTTTTGCGAGTTGGAAGCATTGTCGCTCTTGGCTTGCACGGAAATGGAATAGTCTCCGGCCGTAACTCCTGAAGAATTTAATGTCAATACATGGTCTTGCGTGGATCGGGGAGTCATGGAAAAGTTGCTGTCGTCGAAAGTGGCGTGCATTGCATTGGGAAGATTGGAAGTTGAAAGTGAAACTTGTTCACTATAGTCGGCGTTGACGATTTGCAAGGGAATTTGGATTTGTCCGGAAGAGGCGAGTTCGGCTTCCACGACTTGGGGAATAACTAACAATGCATGGGTTGCAGTTAATTCCACACACGCGGTTTGGGAGAGGGTTTTTCCTCCACTGTAGGCAGTGATGTCGATGTCGTGCTTTCCAAGCGCGTCCGTCAATAAGGGAACGACTTTCACTTTCAAGTTTTTCGAGCTTCCGGCTTTTACGAGCGCGCTCGAATGGTAGGACGTGTGCAAGTCTGAATTCACGTTGACGGAAAGGATTTGATCTCCCGAAGTGGAATTGCGCAAGGTGTAGGAAATGTCTTTGGTTTGGTTTTTGGAAAGTTTGGTGCACGAAGTGGGAACGCTTAAAGTGAAAACATTGTTTTGGGCAATGGAACAGCGTGCGACGTCGAAAGAAATTTCGTCAACGGCTTTTTCAGAACCGCTTTCGGCGAAGATGGGCACGAAGAACGTGCTGCCGTCCGAAGTGGTAGTCGTGCTTCCGCCTCCGAGGACCAGGGCTTGCACGTCATAGGATGCGTCTGCATTGTTGCACGATACGCCTCCGGCGAAATAACCGTCCACGAGCAAGGAGCCGGTTCCGACAAGGGTAGAGTCCAATTGAAAGGTTTTGATTTCGAGGTTGATTTCTCCTTCGTTGAACTGGGATATGGAAGAGTCGAAGCTTTTCGTGGACGCGTTGAACACGTCGGAGTCGGAAGACAAGTCGATGGAAGAGACTGTGAAGGTTTTTTGCGAGCTGTTGGCAATATGAAAGACAACGTTTTCCGTGCTGTCCTCGTTCATGCGCACGTCGCGCGCGTAGATTTGCACGTCGTTGCACGAAGGAGTTTGTTCCACGTTTCCCACGAAGAGCTTGAAGGTTTTGGTTCCGATGTCGGAAGACGTGCATTCCCTTTCTCCTGAAAAAGTCCCTCCGACTTTGAGCTTTCCGTTCGCCACCTTGTCCACGGCTCCGGTGGTTGCGGAGACTTTGACTGTGAAAGTTTGTGATCCGTGCGCGGGAATGGTCGAAGGCGTTTCTTCTTCGCTCACCGTCACATCGCTTTCTTCGTCGAAGAGGTCGAAATCGGAAACGTCGAAATCGTAGTCGGAGTTGTTGGCGATGTCAAATTCGTACGAATCCGTACTGCCTTTGGATATGGAGATTCCGTGCAGTTCTGGAACGATGTCGTTGCAAGAAGGGTTTCTGCGGTCGTCCGAACTGGTGGAAGTGGTCGTAGTCGAAGTCGTGCCGTAGTTTCCATTCGGGTCGAAGTTGACTTTCAAGTCTACGGTTTGTGTGTCGGTGGAATCGAGAGTGAGAGCGGTTTGGCTCCAAATTGGCGCGAACTGCGAAGAGGAAGCGGTCAAGGAAAAAGTTTTCAAGCCCGAAGTCGCGTTTTCGATGTCGACGGGAATTTCTCCCGAAAAGTCTTCCGCGCAAAAGCTTGGTTGGGAACTGTTGAACAATACCAGGGCGTTCGAGCCATTGCGGATGGTCCACGAATTCTGCGAGCGCGTTCCATTGTTGTAGTCTGCGAACAGCGATACATTGTAGTCTCCGCTGGTCAAGTCCAATGCTTGGAAATTCACGTTCAACGTGGTTTGTTCTCCCGAGTTGAGAGAAAAGTTTGTGCTTCCGACTGTCGCTTGTAACTCTTCGTTCCCGGTTTGCGTGGAGAGCGTGACTTGAAAAGATTGCTTGGAATTGTTTTCAATAGTTACGGGAACCGCGATTTCCTGGTTGGGGTGCACGTGCAATATCGTGTAGGGCGAAGAAATGGAAATGGCGGGAGCGGCGGATTGCGTAGACACTGTCCTGGAAGCCGTTAGTGTCAGAAAATGTTGCGCGTTGTCTTGCAGTCCGCTGAACGTACTGTCGTTTCCTTGCACGTATTCGGCGATGACGCCATACGTGTAGGAAACTCCCGAAGAAACTGTCGAATCGAAGTATTCTGTCACGTCCGGCTGGGCGATGTCTCTGTTTGGAGATTCCGCAGTCCAACGGTAGACGTGGTAGCGGTACAACGTCCATCCTGTAAGAGGAATGTTTTCAGGCGCGTTCCAATACACGTGGATTTTTCCTACAGTATTCGTATCTCCGCGCAAGTTGGTGGGAGTGGGCATGGCGATGTTGGATTCAACATTCGAATTCGCGCTTTCGGTTCTGTTTTCGTCCGTGGCTCGCACGAAGTAGTGGAATTGTTGGCCGTTTGCCAAATTGGCAGAACTTCCGTTCAAGTCGAAAAAACTGATGTTGGAATTGTAGTCTTGACACTCATTGTCCAATGCGCGGCCGAAATACCCTTCCACACATCCGATGCGGAGGAATCCTGTGTTCGAGTCCGTGGAACGGTAGACGCTGTATTCGAATACCAGGTTGGAATCGCTGGCGGGAGAAATGTGCAGTTTCAAAAAATGGTCAAAGCTTTCGATGGTGGAAAGTGTTGGCGCTTGTGGAATGTAGGGCGGAATGTAGGCGCTGACTGCCCAGGCCATGACGAGGGTTGCAAACAATACTGCCACGATTTTGAGGATTGTTTTTGCGTTCATGTTTTTCTTTCCCTTTTTCGGTGGGTTGTGCGCGCAACCAATGCGACTGCGAGGATGGCTATGCAAAGTACGAGAATAACGTCTACCAACAATTCAATTGGACCGAGTTCGTCGTGAAAAATTTCGATCGGGAAAGAAGGGAGTGTGGGCAGGGTTGGAAAGAGGGAGAGGGTGGAAAAATTGAAATCCGGCAAAATGGCAAACCCCGAAGGTTTGGATTCGGTTTCGGAGAGGGAAATCGTGGGAATGGTTCCCACTTGCAGTTCGATTTCTTTTTCAAAGCGCGTGTCTCCGATTTTCGCGACCAGCTTTGCGATGTACGATTGTTGGGAAAATTCGGGAGACGGTTTCAAGTCAATGGAATACACAGTCATCGAGTTTCCGCGAATGTTGGAGAATGATGGAGAAATCGTGTACGCGAAAGGGGATAGAAATGAAATGCGCACGCTTTGGGATTCGGCAAACGTGTTGATGACTGCCACGTTGAACGAATGATGGTTGGACGAAATTTGTACCACATTGGGAGCGTCGATTTCCGCGAATGCCGTGGCTGCCACCAAAGCCATTGCCAAAACCAATAATCCCGCCTTTCCCATCCCGATATTCACTTGTTTACGTTAATTACTCTACTATTCTCATATTTGGCTTTTAAAGCTTTTGCAAATTCTCCCTTCTAGAGGGGATTTGGTGTTGTCCGATTTTTTGCTCGCCAATAAAGTCCGCGCAGTCTTGGTCGAAAGCCGGAATGAAGTTCATACTGCTGCCCAAGCCGCGAAAGAGTTGAATGTTCCACTGTCTTCGATTGTCAAGAGCGTGTTGTTTATGGTCGACGGCGAACCCGTTCTCGTGGTCTTGCCTGGAAGCGCGCGCGTTTCTGTTTCGAAAGTGTGCGCGCTGCGCAACGCGAAAGAATGCCGTTTGGCGTTTCCGGAAGAAGTGGTGGAATGCACGGGCTATGAAGTGGGCGCGGTTCCTCCGATTTCCGTGTACGGCATTCCCACCTTGTTGGACGAACAATTGAAAGCAAAAGAACAACTTGTTTGCGGTGGCGGCTCGTTGAAACGATTGTTGAAGATTTCTTTGCAAGAAATCGAACGCGTTGGTTTTGACGTGCGCGTGGCCGACGTTTCCGGTGAAAGATTGAAGGTTCTTTAAAAGGTTCGCACTTCTTTTCATGGTGTGGAAGTTTCCGCCCATTGCTTTTCTCGATACCCGCACTTGCATTCTTCGCATTGGAACCGTGCGTTGGCTCCTTTCACGGTTTTCGAACCGCTTCTGGTTTTGCGCTCTAAAGCAAAAGCGCGACTGTCTTTATTGCTGGCGCAAATGATGCGTGATTTTGAAGGCAGTCTTTAAACAGTTGTGCACGCCAATCCTTTTCATGAAAGCGCCTCTACTGGACGCGACGTCCAAGTTTTTTCTCGTCCTTTTTGCCGTTTTGGCCTTTTTCTTCCTATACGCGTTCGTCGTTTCCGCAGTTTTTCGAGAGCCTTTCGGCTTTGTTTTGATGAACTTTTCCACTTCTTCGCTCGCTCTCGCCAATGTTTCAGGAGTCCTGATTTCTTGCCTTTTGGGGTTCTTTCTCTCGCGACAACTTCCCGTCCTCGAGCCGTTTCGAGTTTTTGAAACCATTTTGCAAGCCGTTTCTCTCGACGAGCGCGCGGCCTTGCAAGAGATTCGCTCGGCCAAAGCGATTTCTCAGGATAGTTTGCGGTTTCGGTTGAACTGGAGCAAGGCCAAAGCTTCTGTGATTTTGTCGAAATTGGACAAGAAGGGATTGATTGTTCGAGAGCGTTCGGGAAAAACATACAAAATCTTCTTGCCCCAACACTATGAGAGTTCGTCGAAGGACGAAAAAACGGTTTAAGGAGCAACGAACAATAACTTGGACTGCGTAATAAAACCCAGCAAAGGGAGGTGAATGCCATTGAAACAATCCAAAAACGTCCATGTATGGCTCGTCGCAGGACTCGCTTTTGTTTCCGGCCTGCTCGTCGCGCTATTGGTTTTTAACGTGGCGTGGAACAATCCAACCCTATCACAAGTCGTATCTCCTACCTATCTCATGATGTCCAACTGCACCATGGGCGTTTCTCCAAAAACTTGCCTCACGGCAAACGGCCAAGTATACGATTGTGTCGCCTTTGCCCAAAACTCGAAACTCGCCAGCCAAGCGTCCTCCGAATCGTCTACAATATCGCGTTTGAACGCGCCATCCCACTCGTGTTCGAGCGAAATGGCCTCCTTTGCCGGAAAGTGAAACCATGACAGAAAAAATGGAAGAAGATAAGGTTAGATTGGAAGATTCGATACCAAAAGAAAAAACCAAGCCCTTGGTGATTACGATTGAAAACCCGTGGAAGATTGCTTCGATTGCATTGGCGATTGTGGTTGTAGCCATTCTCGTTTTTGTTCTCCTCACAGTCCCCGCTTCGAATAATGGTGCGATTGCTTCTTCTCCGTCGAATAGTGGAGCGCTTGCAACTGGAAACTCTCCATCGCAAGGAACGGGTCCCACGATAAAAATGTCCCAACTGCTCGACGACGACCCTTTCTTGGGATCGCCCAATGCTCCGGTCGTATTGGTCGAGTTTTCCGACTTTCAATGCCCTTTTTGCCGAAAATTCTACAACGAGGCTTTGGCGCAGATTGAAACCAATTACGTGAACACGGGAAAAGTCCAATTCGTGTACCGCGACTTTCCCTTGAATTCTATCCACCCTATGGCCCAGCCGTATGCGGAGGCCGCGGAGTGCGCGGACGACCAAGGAAAGTGGAGGGAAATGCACGATATTATTTTCGAAAAGCAAAATGCAAAGGGCGCGGGAACGATCTTCGACTTTACTACAGATAACGTCAAGCAATGGGCGCAAGAGATGGGATTGAACGCGCAAACCTTCAACTCGTGCTTGGACTCTGGAAAGTACGCGCAAGAAGTAATGGCCGACGAACAAGCAGGCGCCAGCTTGGGCATTACCGGAACGCCCGGATTTTTGATCGGAAGGAGAGACGGAACCCCCCAACTCATTTCCGGCGCGCAGCCCTATTCTGTTTTCCAGGCTGCCATCGAACAATTCCTGCAAAACGCGTGAGAAGCGGAGAAAAGTGAAGGAAGAAATAGCATGGTGAAAAAAGTCGGACCAAATTTTCAATGTCCCGAGTGCGGGTTTTTATACCGAGAGAAGGAATGGGCCGAAAAGTGCAAAGATTGGTGTTCAAAACACCACACGTGCAACATCGAAATCACCCGGCACGCGATTCAAGAGGAAGAAAAATGAACAATCCCTTGCAAGAAGTTCGCGCCGCGCTGGCAGTCGTTTTTTCTTCCAAAAAATACTTTTGGCTGGCCATAATTTCTGGAACTGTCTCGATGGCGTTTTTCGTTTTTGCCTCCGTTTATTCCGTTCCCGGCAATACTTTGGATTTTTACGTGCAAATCTTTCCATGGTACGGGTATCTTTTGCTGGCCTCTTTTGGTTTTGGATTCGCCTTGTTGATTCCGTTGCAAGTATACTTGTTTCGCAACGCTCCGCGCATGTCGAAAGCCTCGAGTGCGGGATTACTGTTTTCCAATATTTTGACGGGAGTTTACACGACAGCAGCGTGCGCGGCATGCGTTTCCACGCTTTTCGCGTTTGCGGGTTTTGGAGGCGTGTTGTTTTTAACGCAATACCGAGAACCCTTGATTGCAGTAAGCGTTCTGGCACTCGTGGCCAGCATCTACTATTCTTCGAAAAAAGTCAACGACCATTGCGAATCTTGTAAGATTGTGGAGAAGAAAAAATGAGCGATTTTACGTGCACGATTTGCGCCCGAGAATTCGGTTCGCAAGAGGCATTGGACAGTCACAACTCGGCCAAGCATGCGTTGACAGAAAAGTCGCGCCCTTTGTCGCTTTCCCAAGTTCCAGTTTGGAAAATCGCTGCCATTGTTTTCGTTGCATTGTTCGTTGTTGGAATCGCTTGGCTGGCATTCTCGCTTCCGCCCCCTTCCAATGATCTGCGCGTTCCCCAAGGCGCCATTCACTGGCATCCGGTTTTGGAAATCGTTATCAATGGCCAAAAGCAAACCATTCCAGCCAACCTCGGCGCAAGTGGTACTGTTCACCACCCCATCCACACCCACGATTCGAGCGGCGAACTGCACTACGAAAACAATTCTCCGACGCTCGAAAACATGCGTTTGAAGTATTTTTTTGAAACCGTGTGGAACAAGCGTTTTGACAAGGAATGCATTTTCGACTATTGCAACGGCGTGCAGGGAACCGTGAAAATGTTGGTCAATGGAGTATCCAATGACGAGTTCGAGTCCTTTATTCCGAAAGACGGCGACCGCATTCGCATCGAATACAGCGCGCCATAAGGTTCAAGAAAATAGGTGGAAATTAAAACAGTTGCGCGTTTGAATAGGGAGAGAAAATCGTTTATGGACGTCAAATTGTTCATCATCATGCTCGTACTCGTATTCGGACTGGTTTATGGCGCCACGCAATACTTTTCCGGAGGCGCGCAAACACTTTCCACAATCTCTCCTTCTGCTCCTTCTTTGCAAGGCGAGCGCGCCGTTCTCGAAAACGGCGTGCAAAAAATTTCCCTGCGCGCGCTCCAAACTGGAGTGTACGACAAGCGCGTCATCATTGTAAAGAAAGGCATTCCCGTAGAACTAACTTTTAGCGCGGACGAGCGTGCGGGTTGTGGCCACCAACTCGTGTTGCGCAATTTCAACATCAATGTCGTGATTGGCCGAGGCGAGTCAAAAACAATTTCTTTCACTCCCAACGAAGCAGGAAATTTCGAGTACGCGTGCGGCATGCGCATGTTTCGCGGAACTTTGGTCGTAGAGGCGTAAGAGGGGGAGAATGGTTTGCGCAAAACATTGAACGTGAAAGGCATGCACTGTCGCGCGTGCGAAGTCTTGTTGAAAGAAGTCGCGGAAGAGGTAGGCGCGAAAAACGTGAGCGCTTCCACTTTGAAAGGAATCGTGGAAGGAGAGTTTGCCAGCGAAAGCCAACTCGAGCAGGCGAAAAAGGCCATTCGCGTCGAAGGGTACGAGGTGGAATGAGTTGGAAGCGGAATTGAAAGTGAATGGTTTGCAGTGTGGCGCGTGCGAGCGCGTTGTTGAGAGAACCGTGAAAAAGTTTTCCAACGCTCGCGTGGAATCCATCGACTTTGCGCGCGGAATCTTGAAACTTTCGTGCAGTGAAAGCGATTTGCCCAAAATCGAGCAAGCGTTGGCCGAAAAAGGGTATTATTGTCGGAACACGCAAGTGTTGGACGAGATTGCCGGAGAAGGCGGTTTTTCCAACGCGTGGACGCTCTTGCAACGCGTGTTGAAAGGCGATGCGCGTTTTTCGTTCGAACGCAACATCATCTTCTACTCCGCGCTCGCCCTGCTCGCTTCTTTGGTCGTTGCATTCTTCTTCGCTTCTTTTATGGGAAGCACGGCGCGTTCCCTGCTTCCCTTGTATGTTTTGGGTAGCATTGCCATTGCCTTGGGAATGGGAAGCATGTCGCACGCGCTCTCGCACGGCAAGCAAGTGTGCCAAACTGGCATGATGAGTGGCATGGCTTCGGGAATGATTTTGGGTTTTTTGACGGGCGCATTGTTCGGCGCGGCCAATGGCATGTTTGTCGGTTCTGTGCTGGGAATGGGTGTTGGAATGGTTTTGGGAGCGTGGGCGGGAAAGTGTTGTGGAAACATGGGAGTTTTGGAAGGTTTGATGGCTGGGCTCATGGCGGGAACCATGGGCGCCATGTTGAGCGTAATGTTGTTCAACGACAACCAACTCGCCTTTCTCGCCATCTTGTGGATTGCCTGTGCGGTTATTCTTTCTGGCATCTCTTATATGCTGTTGAAAGAAAACGGTCTCGCTCCTTCCACCGCAAAAGCTAACCCGTACACTTTCTTGTTCCTTTCCCTCTTGTTTTCCATACTCTCGTTTTGGATGTTGACTTTCGGACCCAAAAGCGTGTTCGTGTTTCGAGGATTGACATGAAAAAATCTTTGGATATTGTGGGCATGCACTGCGCTTCTTGCGCTACTCTCATCCAGCGTCGGCTCAAAAAAGTTTCCGGCGTGCAGGAAGCGAGCGTGAATTATGCGAACCAGAAGGCGACAGTCGACTGTGACGATTCTGTTTCCGCTTTGACGCTCGTGAAAGCGGTTGAAAGTGCGGGCTATAAAGCGTTCGATTCTGACGCGCCAATCGAAACCTCGCAAACTGAAACGCGCGGCAACGCGCATTCGAACAGGGCACATTCGGCCTCTGAAAACCCCGCGCACGGCATGTCCGGCCACGACCACGCGCAAATGCTGCGCGAGCAAGACTTTCGAAAATTGAAAGTCAAAGTTTTAGTCTCGCTCGTGTTGGCTTTTGCCGCTTTATTGGTTTCCATGCTGTGGATGCATCCCTTGCAGTCTTGGGTGTTGTTCGTTCTCTCTACTCCCGTGCAATTTTGGGCGGGCAAGCAATTCTACGAAGGAACGATTTCGGGATTGAAAACTTTCAGTGCGAACATGGATACGTTGATTGCAGTGGGGACTTCGGCTGCGTACTTCTACTCCGTGGCCCATTTGTTGGAGTGGGTGGCAGAACAATACTTTGAAATCGGAGCGATTTTGATCGCGCTCGTGTTGTTGGGAAAATTTTTGGAAGAGCGCGCGAAGGGCCGCGCGTCCGACGCCATCCAAAAATTGTTGGGCCTTTCTCCCAAGACTGCCATTCGCGTGTTGGATTTCGGAAAAAAGAGCGAGCGCGAAGAAGTGGTCGAACTCTCCGACGTTCAAACCGGTGATGTGTTGCGCGTTCGACCGGGAGAAAAGATTCCCGTCGACGGCGTTGTCGTGTTTGGAGATTCTGCCGTGGACGAGAGCATGTTGACAGGAGAAAGCATTCCCGTCGAAAAGGGGAAAGGAGCGAAATTGTTTGGCGCGACTTTGAACAAGAACGGCATGCTCGTCATGCGTGCCGAAAAAGTGGGCAAAGATACCGTGCTTTCGCAAATCGTGAAAATGGTTCAAGAAGCGCAAGGCTCTCGCGCTCCCATCCAACGCTTTGTCGATTCCGTATCCTCTTGGTTTGTTCCAGTTGTGATAGTTTTGGCGATTTTGACCTTTCTCGGATGGCTCTTACTAGGCCAACTCTTTTCGTTTGCGCTCATCGCCGGAGTGGGCGTTCTCGTCATCGCGTGCCCGTGCGCGTTAGGGCTTGCCACTCCTACCGCCATTATGGTAGGAACAGGAAAAGGCGCGGAAAATGGAATTTTGATTCGCAGTGCGGAAGCATTGGAAAAGACCGAAAAAGTCGACACGGTCATCTTCGACAAGACTGGGACTTTGACAGTGGGAAAACCCATTGTTACAGATTTGGTTCCGCTTGCGAAAAGTTTTTCCAATTCCAAACTGTTGCAACTCGCTGCTTCTCTGGAAAAACCGTCCGAACACCCGCTCGCCGAAGCGATTGTTTCCAAAGCCGTGGAACAAAAACTTTCTCTTTCCAAAGTTTCTGCGTTCAAGGCCGAAACCGGAAAAGGCGTTTCTGGAAGATTGGGCAGGAAACTTTATTCGCTCGGCTCTCCGCGCGGAAGGAACGACATTCCGCAACTTTCCGAATTGGAATCGCAGGGAAAAACCGTCATGGTTTTGGCTTCTGGCAAACAAGTGTTTGGATTGATTGCAGTCGCCGACACACTCAAACCCGAAGCTCGAGATGCGGTGCAAAAGTTGGCGCAATTGGGCGTGACCTCGTATATGCTCACTGGAGACAATGAGCGCACTGCGAAAGCGATTGCTTCACAAGCTGGCATCGTGCACGTGTTTGCCGGCGTCCTTCCCCACCAAAAGGCGGGAAAGGTGAAAGAATTGCAAGCGCAAGGAAAAACGGTTGCGATGGTCGGGGATGGAATAAATGACGCTCCCGCGCTCGCACAAGCGGATGTGGGCATTGCTATGGGTTCCGGAACCGATGTGGCCATGGAATCCGGACAAATCGTGCTGATGAAATCAGACGTGCGCGATGTCATTCACGCATTGAAATTGGGACGTTTGACCATGAAAAAAATCAAGCAAAACTTGTTCTGGGCTTTGATTTACAACGTAATCGGCATTCCCATCGCGGCGGGAGTATTGTACCCGTTCACGGGCTGGACATTGTCTCCCGCGTTGGCCGGAGGCGCGATGGCGCTTTCGAGCGTTTCCGTGGTGTCCAACTCGTTGTTGTTGAAGCGAGCGAAATTGGACTAGAAAAGGTTGACATTTGCCGAAACATTGGAATAATAATAGTCGACGGCGTCGATGACGGCTTGCGGTTTGAGAGAAGCGGCGGTGCTGTCCAAGTATACTATATAGGGGTTTTCCGTTCACTTTCCGTTTCAGCAAAGGAAAGTCTTCGCGGATTTTTGGCACCTAGTACATATTCGTCGATTGCAGTGAATCGAAAAGGCTTTTTATGGGAGTGCCAGTTCCACGCCTTGCATGGCCAAATTGCCGTTGTTGAGTTGGCGCGCGTGTTTGAAGTTTTTGGAATTGCATGGCTTTTGGGTCACTCATATGAAAGGCGACCATTTCATGTTGAAACACATTTCGACGGGGAGACGCGTGACGGTTCCTCGGTACGACCCGATTCCGCCCAAAATACTCAAATCGATTTTGGAGCAATCGCTGGTTTCGCGGGAATTATTGGAAAAGTATTTTAACCGTTAAAGGAGTGAGTATAATGGCTATGTTGAAAATGAGTAAGACGGTTTGGGGACGGACATTCAATGTCGTTCTCTTCCACGAAGACGACACTTGGGTGGCCGAGTGCATCGACTTGCAAGGTTGCGTTTCGGGCGGAAAAACCAAGGCCAAAGCCATTTCAATGATCAAAGACGCTATCGAATGTTATCTTGAAGCGCTCGAAATCGAGCATGTTCCCATTCCTGAGGGAATTTCCCCGAAAGCCAAAGCCCGCCTCGTCCGCGTCAAAGTATAAGGGGGAGAAATTCGTGTCGCAAACTATTAAGGCACGCGAATTCATGGTTTCCATTTGTCCGGGAGAAAACGGGTGGTTGGTTGTGGAGTGCCTCGAACTTCCTGGGTGCATCACGCAGGGCAAGACATTGAAAGAGGCCAAGGCCAATGCCGAAGAGGCCATTCTATGCTATTTGGAATCGCTCAAAAAACACAACGAACCCATCCCTTTTCCCAAAACCAAGCTCGTCAAAATCAAAGTCGAAGCGTGAATGCTCTCATCAGAAGCGATTGGAGTGTTTGACCAAAAATTGGGAGGGATATCGCATGGCGGAAAAGAGTCGAAAACCCGAACGTTGAAAGACACTTTGCTTGGTTGAAACGGCGAATCGCGCGAGATTTTGGAAGAAAATGTCCCGACTACGAAGAGACTTGTATTCTTTGTCGAGCGTGGGAAGTGTATGAGCTTCTTCGAGACGTGGATAAGGACGAATGGTAAGCCGCCAACCATTGTACTTTTTACCCTTTTTCTATACTATTTCCGACATGAAGCTCGACTTGCACTCCCACTCGCGCCATTCCCGCGACTCGAACAACGTTCCCGAAAAAGTTTTCCAAAAAGCGAAAGAGTTGGGAATTGGCTTGGCCATCACCGACCATGATACGACGAAGGGGTGGAACAGGTACCAGAAACTGTCCAAACAATACGACGTTCCGCTCGTGTTGGGAGAGGAAATCAAGTGCTTTGAAGGAGAGAAGTGCGTTGGCGAAGTGTTGGGGCTTTTCATGGAAAAAGAAGTCAAGCCCGGAGAATGGCGCTCTGTTTTCGACCTGTTGAAACGACAGGACGCGTTGATCGTTCTTCCCCACCCGTTCGACAAGGTTCGACGCGCTTTTCAATATCGAGAGCGCGTCGTCTTGAAGAAGCATGTGGACTGCTTGGAAGTGTTCAATTCGCGCGCGTACAAGGCAGAATACAACCAACTCGCGCTAGAGTACGCGTTGGAGAATATGCTGGGAATGACGGCTGGCAGCGACGCGCATTTTTTGGAAGAGTTCGGCCGCGCCTACGTTCAAGCGCCCGTCGACTCGTTGGAGCAAATGCGCAAGTGCCTGGCCAAGGGGAGAGTGGAAGTGTATGGAACGCATTCTTCGTTACTTCCGCACGTCAAAACCCATCT
>CAZHUN010000022.1:0-11649 GCA_964535725.1 uncultured archaeon | reverse complement strand
CGCATGCACAGCACGGTCAACAAATCGTTTCTGCCGTTGAAGGGAAAGCCGATGATTGTGCGCGTGCTGGAAATTTTCCAGCAACATCCTGCTGTGGACAAAATGATTGTTGTTATTCATCCGGACAGCGCGGGAGAGTTGGAGCAGGTTTTGGCCGAGCATTCGTTTTCCAAATACTGCGCGACGGCCTCGGGCGGAAAAGAGCGCCAGGATTCGGTCTATAACGGCGTGCAAAAGTGCGTGGGCTTGGGAGCCAGGTCGGAAGATATTGTGTTGATTCACAGCGCGTGCAATCCTTTGGTATTACCTGAAACGATTTCGAAATGCATTTCTGCCGCACTAGAGTATGGTGCGAGCGTGGCCGCGATGGGAATGAAAGACTCCGTGCACCAAGCGGACGGAGAGATGATGGTCCAGCACACCATGGACCGTTCGAAACTCTGGCGTGCCCAAACCCCGCAAGGCGCAAAAGTCGGAATATTGCACCAAGCATTGCAAAAGGCGTTGGCGGACAATTTTTACGGGACCGACGAAGTGCAGCTGATTTTGCGAAACGGCGGAAGCGTAAAAGTAGTGGATTGCGGGTTTGAAAACATCAAAATCACGACTCCGGAAGACCTGGCATTGGCGTCAACCATTTTGGAGGCGAGAAAGTGAGTTTTCGCATCGGACTGGGACAAGATTCGCACGCGTTTTCTACCAGACCGAAAAAGCTTGTTTTGGGCGGAGCGACGTTCGACGAGCCTGGATTGGAAGGCAATAGCGACGCGGATGTGGTTCTTCATTCCATTTCCCGTGCATTGGATTCTGTATTGGGAACGAATTATTTAGGCCCCTACTCAGACAAACTATGCGGCCAAGGCATTGTGGACAGCCGAGAATATGTGAAGCCGGCGTTGCAAGAGTTGGAAGAAAAAAAGTGGCGCATTGCCAGTATTTCCCTTGCATTGGAATGCGCCAAACCCAAAATTTTGCCCAAAAAAGAAGCGATTTGCACGAGCGTGGCCGACGTGTTGGGCATTGATGCAGAACGGATTGGATTGACGGCCGAGAGCGGGGAAAAACTTACTAACTTCGCAAAAGGAAAAGGCATTCGTTGTATGGCCATTGTTTTGATTGAAACCCCCTAAACGGCTACATAATCTCTTTTCCCACTTTATCGTCAATTGTCTATAATTGCTTTTGCTTTTGTCGAAACGCTTTTATAGGGCTTGGGAGCTATTTCAAGTTCAAAAAGGAAAGAATCGAATGGGAAACGGGGTTTTGAAAAGTCATGCTAGTCCTGAAAACGGACTGAATGGCGGAAAATACAAATTATTGGAGGGCATCCGCTCTCCCGCAGACTTGCGCCAAATATCGTTGGATTCTCTTCCCGAAGTCGCGTCCGAAGTGCGCGAATTATTGTTAGAAACGTGTTCGAAAAACGGTGGACACATTGGAACAAACTTGGGAGTTGTGGAACTAACATTGGCCTTGCACTACGTGTTCGACTTTTCGAAAGACAGACTGGTTTTAGACACGTCCCACCAATCGTACACGCATAAAATCATTACGGGAAGGTTCAAAGATTTTGCGACCATTTGCTCGCCGAAAGGGATTTCCCGTTTTACCGTGCGCGGCGAAACACCTTACGATGTGTGGGGCGCCGGACACGCCAGCACCGCACTTTCTGGCGCCATGGGCATGGCCGAATCGCGCAAGTATAACGGAAAATCCTACAACGTGGTCGCGGTCTTTGGAGACGGCGCGTTGACGGGCGGAATGTGCTATGAAGCCCTGAACAACATCGGTTACAATCAAACCAATATGCTGCTCGTACTCAACGACAACAAGATGAGCATCTCGCACAATGTGGGCGCCATGCCTGAATACTTGAAGCGCTTGAGCGACGTCTTTCCCTCCGAACGCGCCCGTCGAGAGGTAGGAACCATTTTCGAAAAGATGGGAATCCGTTATTACGGTCCAATTAATGGGCATGACATTCCCGAAATGATCCAACACTTTCAAGAACTCAGCCAAGTAAAGGGGCCGAAATTGTTGCACGTGCTCACGGAAAAGAGCAAAGGAATGAAATACATGGAAGACGACAAAGTGCGCTGGCACGAGCACGCCGCGTTTGACTTACAAACCGGCATTCCAGCCGCGAATCTCGACCCCGCCAAGCCGAAAATTTCAAGCATTGAATCCCTGGCAGTCGACGCGTTGATTCAAGTTGCGCAGTACGACAAGGACATTGTCGCCATTACTGCCGCCATGGCCACGGGAACCGGATTGGTCAAGTTTGGAGAAACATTTCCCGACCGGTTTTACGATGTGGGAATCGCGGAACAGCACGGAGTGACTTTCGCGGCCGGATTGGCATGCGAAGGCATCAAACCATTTGCCGTCATCTATTCTCCGTTCTTGCAACGCGCTTTCGATCAAGCTGTACATGATGTTTCCATGCAAAACTTGCCAGTTCGCTTCATGGTTCCCAAAGCCGCCATCACCAGCGATGGACCGACGCAAGGCGGCATTCTCGATTTGAGTTACTTGCGCATGATTCCCAACTTCACTGTCATGGCGCCTAAAGACGAAGCCGAATTGCAAGCCATGGTCAAAACCGCAGCCTCGTACGACAAAGGCCCGATCTCTTTGCGCTATCCGAAAGGAACTTCCAACCCGAACATTGTGTTGAACCAGGAATTGAAAGAACTCGAAATCGGAAAAGCGGAAGTGGTGAAAGAAGGAAACGACATTTCTCTGATTTCCATCGGCTTTGCATTTGCCGAAGCGCAAAAGGCCGCGCTCGAACTGGAAAAGGAAGGAATCTCTGTCGAAGTCATCAACGCGCGCTTCGCCAAACCCTTGGACGAAAAAACCATTCTCCATTCCCTGCGCAAGACCAGTCGCGGAATAACGATAGAAGAAAACACGAAAATCGGCGGATTTGGAAGCGCGGTATTGGAAGCGATGGAAGAACACAATATCCTGGACATTCCCTTGCGCCGCATCGCCGCCAAAGACGCATACATTTCCTACGATTCTCCGGCCAACATCAAAGCCGAATGGGGCATGGATGCGAAGGCAATCGTCGAAAAAGCCAAAGAGGTTTTAAGCAGGAAGTAACACAAATCAAAGGAGAGTTGGAATGAATAAATTGTTATTGAAAAGAAAGGGAAAGACCTATACGTCAAAGAGTTTCGAAAAAAGCAAAAAAAATCGCGTAAAACTCAAAGGAAAAGCGATTGGCAGATTTTATCCCACGGGCCCTGAACATTCTTATTTTCAGTTAGAGAGAGAGGCTAGTTTGGAAAAGGAAGGGAGCTGGTAAAAATGGTTGTCATCGAACTATCGAAAAAATCAAAATGGGTGCCGCGTCGAAAAACCACGCAAGTGCGGGTGCGTGATGCATGGGTGGGCAGCGATTATCCGGTCATCGTGCAAAGCATGACCAACACCGACACGGGCGACGTGGAAAAAACCGTCCAACAAATTATCGACTTGTACCGCGCCGGAAGCGAGTTGGTGCGTTTTACGGTCGAAAACGAGCGCATGGCGCGCGCCGTCAAACCCATTCGCCAAAAACTGGACGATTTGGGATACGACATTCCCCTCATCGGAGACTTTCACTACAACGGCCACCTCCTATTAACGCAAGTTCCCGAATGCGCGGAAACCTTGGACAAATACAGAATCAATCCCGGAAACGTGGGATTTGGAGACCGGCACGACGCGAACTTCAAAAGCATGGTCGACGTTGCCATCAAATACCAAAAGCCAGTTCGCATTGGCGTGAATTGGGGATCCCTGGACCAAATTGTGTTGACGAAATTAATGGACGACAACATGAAACTTCCCAACCCCAGAGATGCGAAAGACGTTACCGTAGAAGCAGTCGTCGAAAGTGCAGTGCAGAGCGTTAACAAAGCCATCGAATACGGTTTGGAGCCCAACCAAATTATTGTATCCACCAAAATTAGCGAAGTGCCGGAAGTGGTGCAAGCGTGTGAAATGCTGGCCGCGCGCGTGGAAGTTCCATTGCACGTGGGATTGACAGAAGCCGGCATGGGCAGCAAGGGAATCGTTTGCTCGACCGCCGCGCTCTCATTGCTGTTGACGAAAGGCATTTGCGACACCATTCGAGTTTCGTTGACCCCCAAACCCGGCGCCTCGCGCACAGAAGAAGTGCTGGTGTGCAACCAAATTCTCCAGAGCTTAGACATTCGCCACTTCTCTCCTTTGGTTTCTTCGTGCCCGGGTTGCGGAAGAACGCAAAGCACGGCATTCCAAGAATTGACAGAAGAAATTACGGCCTACGTGCAGGAAAAAATGCCAGAGTGGAAGGAAAAAGGGTACAAGGGAGCGGAAGAGTTGAAAGTGGCAGTTATGGGATGCATTGTCAACGGTCCCGGAGAGTCAAAATATGCCAATGTCGGAATCTCGTTGCCCGGAAGCGGAGAAAACCCGTCCTGCCCCATTTTCGAAGACGGAAAGTTGGTCGAAACCGTCAAGTACGACCACGCACGCGAAGCCTTCAAACAACGCGTCGACCGCTATGTCCTGTCGCATTACGCGCCCAAACAAACCATCACGGTGTGAAACAATTCGTCAATCGTTGAAAGGCAAAACCTTAAAAGAACAAGGAAAGGCAATCCAAAAGTATGACCATTGAAAAAGTGTTGTTGATTGGACCGCGTGGGTTTTGCGCTGGAGTGGAACGCGCGATTGATGTTGTAGAAGAATGCTTGAAACTCTTTGGCGCTCCCGTCTATGTGAAACACGAAATCATACATAACAAGATTGTGTGCGACAATCTCCGTCAAAAAGGGGCTATCTTTGTGGAAGAAATTTCTGAAATTCCCGAAGAGAGCGTGTGCGTGTACAGCGCGCACGGCATTGCTCCCATTGTGCGCCAACAAGCGCAAGAACGAAAGCTTTCCACAATTGACGCCACTTGTCCTTTGGTTACAAAAGTGCATTTGGAAGTCGCGCGATATTCCCGCGAAGGAAAAGAAATCATCTACATTGGACACACTGGACACCCGGAAGCCGTGGGCGTGATGGGAATTCGGCCCGACATCACCCACTTGGTGGACAAGGTAGAAGATGTTGACAAACTCGAAGTGAAAGACCCGAACAACTTGATCTACTTGACCCAAACCACGCTCTCTGTGGACGAGTGCAAAGCGCGCATTGCCGCGCTCAAAAAACGCTTTCCTTCCATTGCCGCGCCGCCCGCCGATGATATTTGTTATGCCACCACCAACCGCCAAGTCGCGGTCAAAGTGGCTGCGAAACAATGCGACATCATTTTGGTCGTGGGCAGTAAAACTTCTTCCAATTCCAATCGTTTGGTGGATGTAATTCGTAGTGCCGGAATCTCTTCCTACTTGGTAGATTCCTTGGCCGATGTACAACAAGAGTGGATGGAAGGCAAGCGCGTTCTCGGAATCAGCGCTGGCGCTTCCGCGCCCGAACACTTGGTGCAGGGAATCGCCAATTATTACAAAGAGCGTGGTGCCAAAGTCGAATCCTTGAACGTCATCGAAGAGCACATGAAATTCGTCATGCCCCGCGAACTCGCATTGGAAAGAGCGAAGAAAGTCGCCGTGTGAAAGTCAATATCGGCGAAATTCGTTTCGGAGGAATTTTGCCGCGTTCCAAATGACAGTGTTCTTTTTGTGCAAATTTGCTTCTGTTTGCAACTCTTTGACTTTTTCGAACACGCGCAACGCGTCGGCGTAATATTTGGCCTGCGTTTTTAGCTCCGCCTTTTCGACAACGCCGAGGCCGATAATACTTTTGGCCATCAGCCACGTGTACCGCACATAGTTGAACTTCTTGTCTTCCATTGTTTTTGCGTCTTCGAAAAAATAATGTCGGACGAGCACCGAAACGTCCGCTCTCGTTTCGATGAGCTTGTAGTGCACGGCATCGCCGATGAATGTTAGGAGGTCGAAACAACGTTGCTTCGGATTCAAAGGACGGCGGGAAAAGAACGAGTTTTCGAAATCAATTGGCTGCAAATGCCACGCTTCTCTGGAGGCCCAGCGCATGATGTTTTTCAATTTGAAATCTCCGTGCATCATGCTCTTGATTTTCTTGTCCCGCACAATTTTCCCATCGTGCAATTCCCGTGCCAAATGGGCGATGTCGCGAAGAATCTGTTTTTTTTCGAGCTCGTCCACGTTGTTGTAATGGATTTGCGAAAGAGGCGCCCCCTTGACTTTGGACAAGTACAATTCGCTCTTTCCGTCCGCAAATCTTCGAAATCCGATAATCTTCGGCGCTTCGATGATTTCCCCGGCTTGCAGAGTATTCTTAATCTCCTTCTCGATATTGTTCGCCTTCGACAACCGCTTTTTGAGAACCACCACGCCCTTTCCCCGCAATACTTTTTCAACCACTTCCCGGTCTTTGGCGTGAATAGGTCCGCGCAAATAAATCGCTTGTTCTTTGCCCGGACTAATGCCCATCATGTAGCGCTGCCCCGGCAAATAACCCACCACATTTCCCGAAGGAAGGGTGTGAATGACAAAACGTTTGCCCAACTTGGCGTCCAATGGTTTCATGCGAACACAATGACAAACTTTGAAGGTTTAAAGCCTTCTCTTATTGATAAACCGTTCCATCCTCGTTGACATTCACTTCGAATAACTGTCCTGCAATCTTTCCGAAACATCTTCCACTTGCTTCCACTGTTCCAACAAGGGCTTTTGTACATAATGCGAGAGGGCGGATTTTAGCTCCTTCCGTTCCCCTTGCGGCGCGCTGTTGAACGAGTACTTGTTCGCCTTCAATTCCACCAAGTTCCACTCCATCAAGCGGTTCAAGTGATAACACACCAGTCTTTGAGACGTGCTTTTGCCGTGCTTTTCTTTCAAATATTTCAGAATTTCTTGCACGGAAGGGTCTTGCTTTTTCGAGTACTGAAAGTAGAACAGCGCGTCCAGAATATCCAACACCATGCTCCGCGACTCTTTTTCCGAAATCAATCCCAAGGACAACGCCCACCAGCGGAGCAAGGAACGCTTTGTAAGTTTCACCGAAGGTGGCAAGTCCATCTCGCGCAGCGTGAGAGAACGACGCACTAACTGGCTTTCGGGAAATTCACTCACAGAAATACTCTTTTTCGTCGAGAAATACTCTATTATTTGGGAGGATTTAAGGGTTTGCATCGGCAGGATTTTATACCTTGAAATGGTAGTAAATGGATGGTCAAACTATTGAATCGGTTTTGGAAGCGCGAAAAGCCCCGCCCCCATTTAGATGGTAATCAGGTGAATCAAATCCAACGGTTTCAAGGCGGAGAGTTGCCGTGGTATAAGCACTACTTGTATCGCTTGAAAAGTAAGGTAGCAACCATGGGAATCAATTCAGAATTTGAAAAAGACCGCGCTTCTTACTATGAAGAATTGCGTCGTATTGCAAATGTGCCTGAAGATAAAATGGATGTGCCTCTTCCGCTCGGCATTACTGAAGCAATGGAAAAGCAACTCCTTTTGATGAAAGACGCGCGCCTAAACTATGCTTGGGTCCAATCTCATAAAACGAATTTTGAAAAAAAAGGCCAATTATTTGAATGGAAAAAATTAAATGCGACCGCACAGGAGAACATTGCCATGTTCGGCCGATCCACGCAAAACTTCGTTTCCAAATTGGCTGGCGGGGAAACCATGCAAGACTATGTGGCCACGCTCCGTAAATAATTCCCGTTCCAATTATATCGTCATTCGATACATAACTTGTGGCCTAAATCAACTGCGACGTTTTTTCCAAGAAAAAAACACCAAACACACTTTTTGGGACGAACGTTTTTGAGGGAAATCATTTATTCTCTGAAGTGCTTTGGATTTGCATGAATCCTCGAAAGCGCAGAATGCAAATTCGGCAGCATCAAAAACGGCAAAAGAAGCGTAAAATTTTGAGTCACGGGATTCGAAAAAATGCCGGGCCTACGTATGGCGCTCCGCACTTGAAAGGAGAAGTTTTCGATACATTGAAGTCAATTTATGCGAATGGTTTGACTGGGCCGACTCCGTGGGAGCACAACGTTCAAATACATCCAAGTGCAAAATCCAAACAAACTGGACATTCTCATTCGAAGATATTTACGACGCCAAGCAAGCGACCCGAAACCTTCGGCGACCAGTATATCGTTGAACTATTGGCCAAGCCGCGAAAAGTCGTCTCCAATTACGGGTATTTGAAGACGTCTCGGCCAAATCAATTACACAAAATCTTTATTGAATTGAATCCCAATTTGACTCCCGAAGCCAAAAAAGAACGGATTTCTTTCTATCGGAAAAATTTTCCAAATGCTCAATTGGTGTTTGTGAAACAACTCTAATTAGCTTGTACATAACTTAGTTCGGGTATTAAACCTGTTCAAAGCCGTTTTTGCGTGCTCCGCTCCGACTCCGCGCCCTTCGCGCAAAAAGCAGTTTTAAGCCATTATAAGGTATTCCCTAGTTTTAGCGATTTTGAGAAAAGTTCCCTCTATAGGAAACCGCATAATATACATTATCAGGCTTTTTAGGGGAAGAATGGGGGTTGCGGAGCACGGAATTTTGGGCCATTTTTCGGCCAAAAGCCATCCTTAATTATGTAGATTCAAGCCTGGTTTGGCTCGGATTTTGCTGTTTGGCAAGGTATTCGCGAATGTGGTTTGAGACGTCCATTTGGTGCGCGCTGGTTGTCGGTATTGAACTGGTTCCGCTCGTCAGCAATCTTCAAAATGCCTTCTCGGGCACAAACGATTGATGTCGAACGTGTGGGCGAGCGGAAACGTGCTCTGCATACGCTTTTATACTGCTTTTGGGGTTTGTATTGTTTTGGTGAAAGAGATGGAGAAAGCGTTTGATGTGGTGATTGAGAAGGACGAACACTCGGGGCAATTTTATGCTTCCGTTCCTTCGTTGCCTGGGTGTTATTCGTACGCGGACGGTATGGAAGAATTGTTAAAGAATATCAAAGAAGCCATCGAACTGCACTTGGAAGTCGTGAAGAAGAAAAAAATCAAGCTCGGGTCAGATTCTGTTGTGGGAATGGTTAAGGTAATGGTATGAAATTGCCGGTCTTGTACCCGCAAGACCTGATTAAAATCGTGCAAAAACTCGGCTTTGTAGAAGAACGTCAAAAAGGCGCCCACAAAACATTCATCCATTCTGATGGTCGAGTGTTGACGATTGCATTTCACTCTCGAAAACCCATTCCTCCTGGATTGTTGAACAAAATCATCAAGTTCGAGCTGAAGCTTTCGAGAAACGAGTTCGAAAAACTACTGTAAACGCGTTTGCGCTTTTTTTCGCTTTGCAAAGACAAATAGAATGTCCGAGAAAATGTGTTGTTAGAACGCTTTGCGGAGTTGTTTCATGGTTTCGTTGAATTTTTCTGGTTTGAGTGTGCCGACTTTTTTTCGTACGATTTTCTTTTCGGCCGAAAATAATCGGTAGGGTTTTATTTTGCTGGGCTTTTCGAGGCTTCCGTTGGAGAGGTCTTTCTGTTCGACAAACACGCATAACGGGTCTTTCTCCAAATTCGTCGTAATCAAGCAACAAATAATATCGTCATGACTTTCGTTGAACGAGTTCGAAGACAATATCAATGCCGGGCGCTGTTTCGAACTGGACAAGTCGGAAAACGGGAAACGCAACAAGATGATGTCGGACTGGTTATAGTTCATCCCAGACATCGTCTCCCTTGAATTTCCAATCCTTTTCCAAGGTTTTTTCGGAAGCGAGCATGGTCGCAATCCCTTCCATCGAACGCTTTTTCTTCAACAAAGAATCCATTTTCGCGAGAGAAACGCGGTCGTTCTCTTCCACGAGCAACAGCTTGTCTCCGCGCTTCAACTTCAAGTTTTCCCGCGTCTTCTTGGGCAGGACAATTTGCCCCTTCTCGCTCATCGTAACAACCGAAACTTCCGTCATACCAATAACCTTCCCCTTCTTTATTTAAAAGTATGTCCAAACTTACAAGTAAACCCAATTATGCCGTCAAACACGGACACTTTGGGGGTGGGCGAAGCAATAAAGCTGTCAAAATTATTCTCTGAATATTTGCAACACAGTCCGAAAACAGAACAAGCCAAATAACTTAGTGCAAAAAGAAACACTTTCTTTCTTAAATTCGAATGTCCAAGACAATGTGTTTATTTGGCGTATTCAACATTAGGAAGGCCTTCGAATACTTTGTCGTAAAAGCTTTAGCTTTATATCGAACGCGCGGCGATTTTTTGCTTTTTAGGCGAAGTTGCTTCGATCATATTGAGTTCGAGTTTGATCAAGTCTTTGACAGTCTGGTTTTGCGTGTTCAAGGTATAGAGTTTGGTTTTTCCAAACGTGCGCGTCACTCGTACGATTCCAGCCTTTTCGATTTTGGGCCAGTGTTGGAAGAGCGTGGCTTTGCTGATGCCGGCCATTTCTTGCAATTGCTTTTTCGACCAATCCGCTCCAATGCCGTCTAATAATGCGTCGATGATTTTGATGAAGGGTGAGCGGCCGAAAAATTCTACTAAAATAGATTCGTTCATGTCAGAAATCTACTCCCAACAAGTATTTAAAGCATCCTTTGAAGGTATGCTTTCATGGACTCTTTCGAGGTTTGGGTCGAAGCCAAATTATTGTATAAGCTCCATCGTCGAAAGAATTGGGGCGAAAGCCATACTGCGTTCGAGGATTGGGTGAAACGCGGTCTTTCCCAAAAAGAACAGGAAAAAGCGAAAAAAATCGCTGAAGAATTGGTGAAAGAAAATTTTGTATTCAAAAAACCGACTTCGTACGGTTTGCACGTATCGTTGAACCCTAAAAGAGCCGAAGAGATTAAACAAAAAATAAAGGCCGCATTCAACGAATTTGTCGAATAGTCGCATGTTTATTTTGGCGATTAACGGCCATGTCGAAATTGATCCTGCTTCGTTATTTTTCAAGGAATTCTTTCAACGGCGTCCAATAGTGGTCTTTCCACCCTTGCGCAATACTCTCAAAATGGGCTTCCGGAACTCCCGTTTGGGTAAACGTCAGTTGGGTTTTTCCGCCCGCTTTTTTCAAGTCGAAAACGGCAGTCGAATAATGTCCTTTTGGCCAATCCTTGCAACCCCATTGTTGGACGATCTTCTTGTCTTTCACCAGTTTCACGTTCTGCGCCGAAATGTAGCCGTCGTACGCGGTGACGTTTCCGCCCACTTTCCGGTTCACGACTGCCTTTGATTGAGTGAATGCGGAATGTTTTTTCGAGTCCATCAACGCTTCGAAAACGTCGTGCGGCGAAGCCGCGAACATGGTTTTTTGGCGGATGGTTTTTCCTTTCACTTTTTCACCTCTTCCCACAGCGCGAGCACGTTTCCTTGGTTGTCTTGGAAGCGCGCGTACAATCCCATGTCGCCTACGGGAAGGATTTCGGACAGTATTTTTCCGCCATTGGCCTGGATTTTTTCCGCGCTTTCGTGAATGGAAGCGACGTTGATGACGAGCAACGGGTGTTGGAAGTCGGGACTTTTTTTCGCCATTCCGCCGTTGATCTCTCCGGGTTTTTGGGGCATTTGCTTCTCGTCCACTTCCACAGTTCTGGCCATCACATAGTCCATTTCAGGCACTTCGTCGAACTTCCAGTCGAACGTACTTTCGTAGAATTGTTTGATCTTTTCCTTGTCTTCGAACGGAATTT
>CAZHUN010000021.1:0-9936 GCA_964535725.1 uncultured archaeon | reverse complement strand
GACGATTTTGCCATTCTTTCGGTAGACAAAATCGACGTTGAATCTGCCGATGGTTTCATGAGTAGAAATCTCAAACCCAAGGGGCGCCATTTTTTCTTTGATTGCCTTTTCTCGCTGGTTGATTTCCTGCAATTCCGCACTTTTCAACCCAATAATCTGGTAGTGGTTCTTGCCGTATTTTTCTTTGATTATTTTTACGGCTTTTTCCCTTATTTTCTTGTCTTTCCAAGTTTCCATTAACTTGAGCCAACGGTTTCTTTGCATCTCCGAATACGCTTTTGGGTTGTTCCGCTTCATTCTCGCATGCCACAACGCCAGCGGACTCACGGTTTTTTCCTTCATGCAATCCATCATTTTTGAGACCTATTAATTCTATGGAGACTAGATTTCCGCTCAATGATGCTGGGCTTGAACTGCATTTTGCCTTAGCCCTTTTTAAACCTGAAATTAGTATTCTCTTGCATGGGCAAGCGCGAAGTGTTGTTGGACGCGGTCAAAAAAATGCTCTCGTTGAAGGGAGTGACGGACGCGGAAATCGTCCAAAACTTGAAAGAAGTGGGAATTTCCGAAACCGAAGCCCGCTCGTTGTTGGACGAGGTTCGCGGAAGCGCGGAAGTGCCGCGTCGATTGCAACGCAAACAGATTTCGGACGCGGAAGTGTTGAAAGATGCCAATCGCTTTGAAAAGTTCGAAACAGAAACTCCCAATGTTCCCGAAACCGTTTCTCCTCTCGCGGCAAAGCCCGAAACTGCGTTTTCAAAGAGTTCCAAAACTTTCGCCAAAGATTCCGAAGAAATGGAAGCCGGCTTGGGACAGTTGTGGCAGAAAGGGATAATGACTTCGATTGACGAAAAATTGCGCGAAATGCGCGAGTTGAAAGAAGAAATCGATTCGGTTTTGGACGAAAAAATCGAAGCGCGCGTGAAGAAAGAGTCGCAAAAATTCAATGTACTGATGGACTCGCAAAAGACGCTGTTTCTTTCCAAAGCGTCTTCCGAACTGGGACAACGTTCGGGCGAATTGTCGTCTCTCGTCCAATCGCAAATGGCAGAGTTGAAAAAGATGAACTCTGACTTGCAGGGAAACTTGCAAAAACTCGACGCCCAAAAGCAGGTTTCTTCTTCGTTATTGGAAAATGTGAGCGAAAAACTCGCTGAAGTTGATTTGACGACCAAGCGTGTCACGTCCGAGGGTTCCAAGTCTTTTTCCGAAACCCAGCAGAAAATGCGTTCGTTTTTGGACGAGGCGGAAAACAAACTCAAAGACATGGACTTGCGCATTTCCAAAACCTTGGAATTGGAACAGCAGATTGCCGATTCGTTCATGCGCTCGGCCGAGGACAAGATAGATGAAATCGTTTCGAGAAAAGTTTCGACCGCTTCCCGTTCGGCACATTCTCCGGAAATGGCGGAAGAGTTGAATTCGCTCAAGTCGAAGATTGCCGAACTGCAGGACGCTGTCGAAATCGTGAAAAAACGGCCTCCTGCACCTTCTTCCACGGTACGCGTACAGACGCTGACTGAAAAAGAGTTGAAGGAAAAAATGGAAGAGTTGAAACTCTTCCAAGAACAGTTCAAGCAAGTTGTGCAAAAGAGCGTTGCCCAGTTCAATACTGCCGCTTCCCAGTTCAACGAATTGCGTTCAAAGTTGAACGGCTTGGCGGACAAGCGTTCCGAAGAAATCGACGCGAAAATCAAGGAACTCGAAGAATTCGAGGCGCAGTTCGCGAAAGAAATCGGAGAAGGCATGGAAAAGTGGGTTGAAAAGAAAAAGCGCAAGTCTACTTCGAAGCGTTAAAGTCCATCACAGTCTGGGTCGCAAAATCTACGCACTCTTTGGCCGTATTACTCTGACTCTCTTTCAAGCACGCTTCCAACAACAGCCGCGTCATCCACAAGTTCTGGTCGGGCGCGACCGCGTACAAGTCCGCATACGTCGGCGTTATGAGTCTCGGGTCTGTGGGAAGCCCCAAGTTGGATACTTCGATGGAGGGGGTGTTTTCAGCCACGTAAGCGAACGCGTTGCAATCTTTGATATTCAGCGCTTGCAATGCCTCGACGATTTGCCCTCGCACTTCCAAACTTCCTTTGATTTTCACGGTTTGCATTCCGCCCGTGCAGTCTTTTCCGACAAACTCTGAATTGTTGACGAAGAAGAAAAGTACGCCCACGGCAATGAGGATGACGATTCCGATAATCAATACTGGAGAGGCCAAAAGTTCGATGCTTGAGACGTTCTTTTTTCTCCACTTTCCAATTGCGTCGTGCACGGCTTCTTCCAATTCTTCCGCGTCAATTTGTTTTTCGTCGTTTTTTATTTTTTCCAAAATATAGTTTTCGCTCTTTCCCGCTTTCGCATACAATTCAATGCGGTCTTTTACTTCTTTCGACAAGGCCATGCTTGGAGGACGCATTTCTGGTATAAAAAGGCCTACTGCCTTGGGCGGTTTTCGCAAGCCTCTTATTTCGGTGCTCGTGAAAGGGCGCATTTTTGCCAAGAAAAATCGCGTTTTTGAAAAGGCTTTTGCGCGAAGCACTTTTTTTCCCAAGGCTTTTTTTTGTAAAAAAAAGGCTTTTGGGCGAGGCCCTTTTTTTCCCAAGGCTTTTTTGTAAAAAAAGGCTTTTGGGCCTAGGCAGAGTTGAACTGCCCCCTTGTCCATGTCAAGGACACATCCTACCGATAGACGATAGGCCCCGACGATTCCGCTCGTCGATCACGGGGCGCCATCTTCGCTGTTGCTCGATGGCGCTTGCTCCGTACGATGGCGGGTCCGTCAATCCCGCGTACGATCTTCGGCTTTCGCCTCGATCGTACTTTGGCTGCAAATTTTAGGAAGCGCTTTTGTTTTAAAGGTAGAGCGCCTTTTCGAGTTCCGGCACGTTGCTTTTAAAACAATTGCTTGGAATGGTTTCATGTTAGTCCGATTTTTCGGTGAGTTTGGATGAGTTTTTACAAGCAATTGCAACAAACGTTTCAGAAAGAATACGCTGGCGAAGAAGGCTTTGCTCGGCACTTTCGCGAACGCATGCAAGCTTTTCGCAAAGAAAAAGAATCCATTGTCCGCATCGAGCGTCCGACCAATTTATCCACGGCCAAACATTTGGGATACAAGGCCAAGCAAGGCATTGTTTTGGCGCGCGTTCGCATTCGCAAAGGAAGCGGAGCCCACACTCGCCCGAATAGGGGAAGAAGGCCAAAACGAATGGGTGTCAGAAAATTAACGCGCAGAATGAACATTCAAAGCATGGCCGAACAGCGTGTGGCGAGAAAATTTATCAACTTGGAAGTGTTGAACTCGTACTGGGTCGGAGAAGACGGCAAGCACAAGTACTATGAAGTTATCATGTTGGATCCTTCGCATCCTTCGATTTTGGCAGATTCGAATTTGAATTGGATTGCAAAGTCCGGACACAAGGGACGCGCTTTTAGGGGAAAGACTTCGGCGCAGAGAAAAGGCCGTGGAATGGTTCCCAAAAAGCACTTGGGTCACGAAAAAAATTATCCCTCGCAACGCGCGCACAATCGAAAGGCCAAGTAGTATTATTCCATTGTTCGATCGCGCAATTCTTTGGCCTTTTTCAAATACTCGAAAGACTCTTTTTTGCGCTCGCTTTCGGGAACTTTTTGCCATTCCATCAGTCCTTGGAGGGATTGTTCGATTCTGGCAAACTCCATTTCCGCTTCGGCTCTGTCTAACTTGCGAGTTTGAATTTCTTTCGCGATTTGAGATTGTTTCGACTTTAACGTCTTGATTTTTTCGTCCAAACGTACGGGGTTTTCGAGCAGTTGGGCGAGTTCGAACATTTTTCCGGATTTTTGCTGGAGTTCCTTTCGCTCTTTTTTCGACTCCGGCTTCTTTGGAACCTTTTCGCGAAGGTCCATTTTCCAGAAATGGTGGTGTCTTTCCATACGCTCTTCTCTCAAACGGATTAAGGTCTATTTAACCTTTTTTTCCCGCAAGGTTGCCCGTTAGTTTTTCGACACTTTTTCGTGCAGTTTTTCGAGCGCTTTTTCGACTCGGTTGATTTCCCCTTCCAGCATTTTTTTGTGGGCTTCGAGCTCGCGATGGCGCGGTGTTTTTCGAAAAACGCTCAACTCTTCCAACTTTTTTCCGACTTCATTCCGGGCTTCTTTGAGCGCGAAAAGGTGTTCGCTCGCGCCGTGCACGAATTTGGAAATGGCGAGCACGCGTTCGATTTTCGCTTCCCTGGTTTTTTCCCGTTTAAGGACTTCGATTCTCTCTTCGATTTCGTTCATCCTTTTCTGCGTATCCGTGACGTTCCTCTTGCGGCGCGCATTCGGAGTCGGTTCGGAGAAGATTCGATTGTGTGGCATGGAATAGATTTTCGAAATTGGGGCTATTAAACCTTTGCCGCGAGCATTCTGTCATGTACTTGGACTTGGTGTTTTTCGACGATTTGGAAGTGTTGAAAAAATACAGCGAGCAATGGAGGCAGGCGTTCATCATCGCCAAGCCGTTCAAATCCGTGCACGATTTGCTCGCGTTGAAGCAAAAGATTTCCGAACAAAAGCTGCCGTTTTTAGTATGCCATGTATTGCAAAAGTCGAACGGTTCCGAAATCCAGCAATTCCGTTCCCACGCCGACTTTTTGGCGATGCAAGGCCAGAACTTGGGGCGGAACAAGTTCGGCTATTCAAACAATAAAATCGACTTTGTCTTGCAACCCTGTTCTTCGGCAAAGCCGGAATTTGATGCTGCTTTATGTCACGTGGCCGCGCAAAACATGGTCCACTCTGCAGTCTTGTTCCAACCTTTTTTGAAATCTTCTGGAAAAGAGCGCGCGCTGTTGTTGAAAAATTATTTGCTGGTCGCGCGGTTGTGCAAAAAGTACAAGGCGCCGATTGCGTTCTTTTCGGGCGCGTTCAAGAAAGAAGAATTGCGCGCCGCGAAAGACTTTTCGAGTTTTGCTTCGTTGCTCGGGTATTCTCGCGAGCTTTCGCTGCAGAACGTGCGAAAAGCACAGATGCGGTTGAAAGAATCGAACAAGCCTTTGGTGGAAGTGGTCGAAGATGAAGAATGAAAAAAAGTCCTTGAAACCGCTTCCCTTGTCCCAACGGGGAAAGAAACGGTACGTGCTCTTTCGATTGGAAAGCGGACAAATCTTGAACCCGCGCGCCGTACAAGAAAGCGTCGAAACGTCGATTCGGGACTTGTTGGGAAATGTGGGTTTGGCAGAATGCAGGCTGCAATTCATCGACTTTGACTCGAAAAGCGGAAATGGAATCGTCCGCTGTTCTTTGCAAAGCTGCGAAAAAGTCAAAGCCTGCCTTTTGTTCCTTTCTTCCGTGCAAGGCGTTTCTGTCATTCCCGAAATCCGCGTGGTTTCGGGTTCTCTTGCCAAATTGAAGGCTTTGGCGCAAAAATAGCCCCTTTTTATTCTTTTTGCTTTTAAACTAGATAGAATTTGAGAAAAAAACAAGGTATTGAGAGGGATTTTTGATGTATCCGAATCCGAAAAGCCAAGCCTATGACCGTGCGGCAACCATGTTTTCGCCCGACGGTAGGTTATACCAAGTCGAATATGCTTCCAAAATCGTTGCGCAAGGAACCCTCGGCATGGGGATGGTTTACGACCATGGAATTTTGCTGGGTGCGGACAAAAAAGTCGCTTCGAAATTGTTGATTCCCGAAAGCATCGAAAAGTTGTTCGTCATCGACGACCACATTGCTGCAGTCTCTTCGGGCTTGGTGGGAGACGCGCGCAGATTGGTGGAATTGGCGCGCAACAAGGCGCAAGAAAATATGGTGTTTTACGAAGAACCCATTCACGTGGAAACTCTTGTAAAGGAAATTTCGAGTTTGATGCAAGCGTATACGCAGTACGGGGGCATGCGGCCTTTTGGCGTGTCGTTTATTGTCGCCGGAGTGGACGAAGCGGGAATGCATTTGTTTGAAACCGAACCTTCGGGAGCGTTGGCAGAATACAAGGCGCTCGCGATTGGCAACGGAAAAAACGAGGCCATGGCCTTGTTCGAGAAAGAGTTTGAAGACAATTTGTCCTATGACGAAGGGCTTTCGCTCTTGTTGCAGGCCATCAAAAAAACACTGCCCGATAACGAAAAATTGGACATTTCCAGATTGGACTTTGCGCACATTTCCGATGCGGGAAAATTCAAGCGCATTCCGCGAGAAGAATTGAAGTCGTATTTGGGAAAAAAGGCGTAGTTTCGCCTTTGCAAGAGATTTACATGGTGAAAATGGAAGACGCGGTCATTGCGCGGTTCGAACATTCCGGACACAGGTTTGAAGTGCTGGTCGACCCGGACTTGGCGTTGGAACTCAAGAAAGGCGCCAAAATCAATTTGGAAAATTTGCTGGCTTTTGAAGCCGTTTACAAGGACGCTCGCAAAGGAGAAGAAGCTTCGCAAGATTTGCTGGAAAAAACATTCGGCACTTCCAATGTGTTGGAAGTCGCGCAAAAGATTGTCTTGGAAGGCGAAGTGCACTTAACCACTGAACAGCGCAAGAGAATGAGCGAACAACGAAGGAAGGATATTGTCATGTTTATCTCGAAAAATGGAATCAACCCGCAAACCAATGCCCCACACCCGGAACAGCGTATTGAAAACGCGCTGAACGAACTGCGGTTTCAAGTGGATTTGTTCAAGCCGTTTCAAGAGCAGGTGGAAGAAGCGTTGAAAGGAATCAAACGCTTGATTCCCATTTCCATGGAAAAAATGAAACTCGTACTGAAGATTCCGGCGGAGTTTTCCGGCCAAGCCACTCCCATCTTGCACAAGTACGGCTGCCAGAAAATGGAATGGCAGAATGACGGAAGTTTAGTGGGAATCGTTGAACTTCCGGCAGGGTTGAAATTGGAATTGTTTAATGAGTTGAACCATTTGACGAAAGGACAGTTGGAGAGCAAGATTTTGTAGGTGAAAATATGAAGAAGTTTGTCGTGCCCGGAGAATTGGTGACTGCAGAACGAAAGCGCTTGGGAAGCTTTGTCTACTTGTGCAACGGAAAAATCCATTCTTCGATGTTGGGAATCGCAGACGATTCGAAAGACGTTGCGAGCGTGGTTCCCGTGCAGGGAAAATACATTCCGCGAATGGAAGATTTGGTTGTGGGAATCGTTGCTTCGGAAAAAGCAACCGGATACATGATTGACATTAATGCAGTGGCGCAATCGTTTGTTTCCAAAAAAGACATGCGCGAAGAATTGCGCCGTGGAAATGTCGTAACTGCAAAAATCGGACATGTGAATGCGCTACGCGAAGCGAGTTTGGAACAGCCGCGCGTTTTTTTCGGCGGAGAAATTTTGGCGATTTCTCCCGTCAAAGTGCCCCGCGTCATCGGCAAAAACGGTTCCATGCTCGATGTTTTGAAGGCCGGAACTGGGTGCAGTATTTTGGTGGGAAGAAATGGTTGGGTGTGGGCCAAAAACGGAAACACAGCGCTTTTGCAAGAAGCCATCAAAAAAATCGAAGACGAAGCTCACCTACCGCACTTGACGGAAACAATGCAGAAATTCTTGCACGTGGCAAAACCTGCGCCCCAGCCGACCATTGTTCCGGGAAAGCCCGAGTTGGGAATGGAAAACCCGTTCAACAAAGAAGAAAGCAAAGAAATCGACCCATTTGCGTTGGAGTAGAAAGGTGAATCTATGGCGAAAAAGAAAGAAGAAAAAGTCCAATACTTTTCCAAAGACGGAAAAAGAGTGGACGGAAGAAAATTCGACGAACTGAGACCGATTAAAATCGAAGTCGGAATTATCCCGCGAGCCGACGGCAGTGCGTATGTGGAATGGGGCCAAAACAAGGTCATTGCGGCAGTGTATGGGCCGAGAGAAGTATTGCCCAAACACAAGGCAGATCCGTACAAAGCCATCGTGCAATACACGTACAGAATGGCAACGTTTAGTGTTCCGGACCGGAAAAATCCGCGACCCGGACGAAGAGATATTGAGATTTCAAAAGTTTCGGGAGAAGCGTTCGAGCGGACGATTTTTTTAGAACAATTTCCCAACACGGCAATAGACGTTTTTGTGGAAGTGCTCGATTCGAATGCGGGAACGCGCATTGCCGCGCTGACGGCAGCGTCAGTTGCGTTGGCCGATGCGGGAATTCCCATGCGCGACCTCGTATCCGGAGTTGCTGTGGGAAAAATCGACGGAAAAGTAGTGTTGGATTTGAACAAGACAGAAGAAGACGCGCCGGATGCGGTCGACATTCCCATTGCCTTTCTCCTCAATTCGGAAGAAGTGGTTTTGCTGCAAATGGATGGATTGTTGACGAAAAAAGAATGGATGGAAGCGCAAAAGCTTGCGTTAGAGGGAGCAAAAAAAGTGTACGATCTCCAAAAAGAAGCGTTGCGGAAAAAATATTCCGCCAAGATGGTGGAAGGTGATTAGCGAATGACTCAAATGGATGGAATTGTTTGGCAATTGCGCGCGGATAAAGCCGTGCAGGCGTTGAAGAACGGAAAAAGGTTGGACGGAAGAGCGTTGGACGAATACCGCAAAGTCGAAATCAAGACCGGAATTTCCGACAACGCCGAAGGCTCTTGCCGTTTGAAATTGGGGCAAACCGAAGTCATTGTCGGAGTCAAAATGATGCCCAAAGAACCGTTTGCCGACACTGCCGGAGAAGGCGCGATTACGGTCGGAGCTGAATTTTTGAGCATTGCTTCTCCCACTTTCGAAACCGGGCCTCCGAGCCAAGAGTCAATCGAACTGTCTCGCGTCGTGGATAGAGGCATTCGCGAAAGCAAGTGTTTGGATTTGGAAAGTCTGTGCATCAAAGAAGGCGAAAAAGTGTGGAACATTTTCTTGGACATCTATGCGTTGAACGATGACGGGAATCTGATGGATGCCAGCGGTTTGGCGGGGCTCATCGCCTTGCAACAGACAAAAATTCCCAAAATAGACTCGGACTATAATATTCTCAAAGGCGAGTTCAAGGGAAAGCTGAAACTCGCCCGCCTGCCAGTCATTTCCACATTTGCCAAAGTGGGAAGCGCGATTGTGTTGGATCCAATCTTGGTTGAAGAAAAGGCGCAAACCGCTCGGTTTTCCATAGCCACAAACGAAGACGACTATTTGTCTGCATTCCAAAAAGGATTGGGTGGAACGTTTTCTTTGCAAGAAATCAACGAAATGGTCGAAATCGCGTTGAAAAAAGGCAAAGAATTGCGCAAGCTCGCAAAGGAGTGAACGAATGTCCACCAAAAAAGTAAAGTCTGCCGGAAAGTTCGGCGCCCGTTACGGGCTTTCGATCAAACGGCGTTGGCAAAAAGTGGATGTGGAACAAAAGAAAAAGCACGTTTGTCCGGAATGCGGTTTTGTCAAAGTCAAGCGCATTTCGCGCGGAAAATTTTCGTGCCAAAAATGCAAAACCGTTTTTGCCGGAGGCGCTTTTGTGCCCAAAACCTTGCAAGGGGCCATCATAGACAAAATGGTTTCCCAAAAGTCCTTCGTGGGATCTGTGCGAGAATTGATTCAAGCCTCTGAACGCACGAAAGGCCAAGCCATGGACGATGCAATTTCTTCCGAATCCGTCGAAGAGAAAAGGCCGAAACGGCACAAAAAAGAATTTGAAACTGTGGAAAGGATAGAAGAAGTGAAGGAAGAAGGTGAAGCGTAATGGCCTATAAGTGTTCCAAGTGCGGAACGATTGTCGAAGAACTTTCCAAAGGATCGATTCGCTGTCCGAATTGCGCCAATAAGGTGTTTTTCAAAGTCCGTCCTCCCATCTTGAAAACCGTGCAAGCCAAATGAAAGAGAGAGCAACTTTCGATTTTGAGAGCCGAAAACAAGCTGTGGCGGTGGCCGCCGCGTTGAAGCCGGAATTGAACGGAGCGCACGAAAAAAGGTGCCAAACCGGCATTTCGGTTAAAAACGCTTGTCTGCACCTATCGTTTAACGCCTTGGATGTCAAAGCATTGGAGAGCTCGAAAAAGCACTATAACCA
>CAZHUN010000020.1:0-22454 GCA_964535725.1 uncultured archaeon | reverse complement strand
CCGCAATGTAACGCTGGCTTTCAAAGTCGAAAATGCGCGTCTTCAGCTCTTTCGCGTAGTGCATGCTATTATGGAAAGAAGGGAGAACTATAAAAGCGTTCTCAGGTCATGTGGTTGGCCCCCCTGGCCAAAATCGTTCGTTGTTCGCTTGGGTTGGACAGGAACAGTTTTTCGCTCGACCTTACTGCAACTGCCTGACCAAACTCACGAATTCGCGGTCTTTCTTGTCCAGCGCGAGTTCTTTTTCCATCTGCCGTACGAATTGTTTGGGCGTGAGAGAACCTTTTTCGGAAACGATTCTGTCAATCCATTTTCCGGGCGTCAAGTCGAACGCGGGATTCCACGCGTGCAAGCGGTGCTGGCGAGAATTCCACACTTCTTTGGGATTGCGCACTTCGATTTTTTCCTGCAATCCGATGGAAGTGGCAGGGTCGAACTTGTGCGACGAAGAAAAAACAAGGTGGGGAACTTTGTACAATTGGCAGCTCCACGAAATGGGCGCAGTGCCGATTTTGTTCGCAACGCTTTCATCTGCGAGTATGGCATCCGCTCCGGAAACAAACAAGTCGCATTCGCGCAATACAGAATGCGCTGCACTATCCACGATGCTCGTGCACGGAATTCCCGCTTTGTGCAGTTCGAGCGCGGTTTGCCTCCCTTGGAACAATGGACGGGTTTCGGTCGCAAACACGTGACGCAGTCTTCCTCTTTTGCGCGCTTTTTTCAACACTTCAACAACCGTGTGCGAATGGCAATGGGTTAATACGAGAGAATTTTGGGGAAATTCCCGCCAGCCGTTTTCGGCGATGATTTTCAATATTTTTTCCCTGTCCATTTCGTAATTTTGAACGGCTTCTTCGACTGCTCTTTTGACTTCGCGCACGTTTTCCGAAGCGTGTGTCGCGCGGAGCAATACTCTCACTACAGTCCGCATTTCCGGTTCTGTCGGTCGTGCCAAAATGAATGGTTGGGATTTGTGCACGAGTTCTTTTCGCAAGTCTTTCACGCTTGTCGCGCGGGAATTTCTGACTTCTTTCAACAGCGCGCGCGCGGTTTCTTTTCGCACGTTCGACGCGCCTTGCACGTTCAGGGAAAGGATTTTTTGCAATGTTTCTCGAAATGTCATGGGTTCACTTTTTTCGGCGAAGCCTTTTTTCCCGGGCTTTTGCAAGGCAAAAGGCCGTGCAGGGTGGGTTTTTTAAACCGTTTTAGGGTACTTTCAACAAGTTTCTACTCGTTTTTATGGATTTCGCCAAACGAGTACCTTTATTGCAAAAGATTGGGGTGTTAGAGGTTGAAAACAATTGTCAGCAATGCCGTGAAGCGAGCCAAAGCGTCTATTGACCATAAAGATCGTACTCCCGAACAAGATGACAGAGACATTCACAAACTTTTTGAAGCGTCGAAAGCCAAAATTCGCGTCATCGGAGTCGGAGGTTCGGGAAGCAATACCTTGAACCGCATGGCCGAAATCGGAATTCACGGCGCCGAAACCTACGCGTTGAACACTGACGCGCAAGCCTTGTTGACTATTAACGCTGATAGAAAGATTTTGATCGGAAAGAATTTGACGCGCGGTTTGGGAGCCGGAAGCGACCCTTCTATTGGCGAAGCGGCAGCCAAAGAAAGCAAAGACGAATTGAAAGACTTGTTGAAAAAAAGCGATTTGGTTTTCATCACGTGTGGAATGGGCGGCGGAACCGGAACCGGAGCAGCGCCAGTCGTTGCCGAAATCGCCAAAGAATTGAAAGCACTGACGATTGCCGTTGTCACGATCCCTTTTACTGTCGAAGGTCGCAAGCGCATGGAAAACGCCATCGAAGGTTTGGACAAACTGCGCAAGGACGTGGACACCATTATCGTTATTCCCAACGACAAGATTTTGGAAATCGCTCCCGATCTTCCGGTGAATGCCGCCTTCAAAGTCGCGGACGAAGTGCTGACAAATGCCGTGAAAGGAATTACGGAAATGATCACCAAACCCGGTTTGATCAACTTGGACTTTGCTGATCTTCGTACCATAATGACGCGCGGTGGAGCTGCCATGATTGGATTGGGAGAAAGCGCGGCCGAAAAACAGTCCGAATCCCGCGCATTGGAAGCCGTGGAAAACGCGTTGACTTCTCCGTTGCTCGACGTTGACATTTCCGAAGCCAACCGCGCGTTGATTAATGTGGTGGGCGGAAGCGATATGACGTTGCGCGAGGCGGAAATGATTGTCGAAGCCGTTTCCACCAAAATCCACCCGAACGCGCACATTATTTGGGGCGCCACGATCGACGATTCGATTCCCCGCCACCAAATCCAGGCCATGGTCGTCATTGCCGGGGGAAGATTTCCCTATTTGGACGGAGAAAGTTCTTCCAAAAAGGGCAGAAAGGACGAAATCGATTTGGGAATCGAGTTTTCATAGAGGAAAAAGCATGTTTGACGTGAAAGACTTTTTCGAAAGCACGAAACGCATTTTGGCAGTTTCCAAAAAGCCTTCGCGCGACGAGCTCATGCTCATGTTGAAAGTCGTGGGAATCGGCATTCTCATCATTGGCGTAATTGGTTTTATCATCCGACTCATTTTTGTCGGAGGAAATATTGGAAAGTGATTTGAAATGATTTTTACAGTAAGAACCACCGTCAACCAAGAAGCGTTGGTAGTAGACTTGCTCGAAGAGCGAGTGCGCGAAGAAGCCTTGAGCATTTCTTCGTTTGGCATTCTTCCCGGCCTGCGCGGTTACGTGCTGATCGAAGCCGACAATGAAATGACCGTGCGCAGAGCCATTACAAACGTTCCCCACATCAAAGGCAAGGGCGTTGTGGGAAAAACCCACTTGCGGACAAAGTCCCGCGAATCCGGCGAAGAAGAAGTGTCTGGTGGAGAAGTTCGCGTCATCAAAGTCGAAGAACTGTCTTCCCTGCTCGAAGCCAAGCCATTGATGAAGAGCATCAAAATCGGCCAAAAAGTCGAATTGATTGCCGGCCCGTTCAAAGGCGAAAAAGCGCGCATTTTGAGAGTCAACGATACAAAAGAAGAAGTGACTGTGGAGTTATTGGAAGCGACCGTCAAAATTCCCGTTACGATTTCCGCGGAACACATCCGCATCATCAAGGAGTGAAACTTTCCTTTTTCGAAAACAGGAATAAATTGGAAGCGTGAACGGCATGGAACCACTTAATCATGCTCGCAATGGCCGACAACGAAATGTTCCAGTGTACCAATTGCATCGTTCGGGACTTTGGAAGTCCTCCAGCGATTTAACATTTTACAAAATCGCTAGCGTGAAACAGGACTTCGTCGCAAAACGCCTTTTCCAGTTGAAACTGGCGAATGATTCGAAAAGTCGGAAAAATTATAAAATTTTGAAAAAGCATTATGACGATGTAGTTCGTCATTTGAGCGCATTAAAAAAATTGGACGCCATGGAAAACCGTCCACGCAATTACGGAGAATTGAGGGAAACGCTCTTTTTCAACCTCGCCATTCTGGAAAAATCATTCCCCGAAGCATGGCAAATGACGGTGCCAAAAGTGTCGATTAAAAACAAATCGTTGGACAAATAAATGAGTGAACCCGAAATGCCCGACGTGAAAGCAGTTGTCGAAGCCGGAAAAGCCACTGCCGCCGCACCTTTAGGTCCAGCCTTGGGACCCTTAGGAGTCAACATTGGTTTGATTGTTGCAGAGATTAACGAAAAAACCGCGCCTTTCAAGGGAATGAAAATTCCCGTCGTCATCCACATCGACTCGAAAACCAAACACTTTGAAGTCAAAGTCGGCTCTCCCAGCGCTTCCGCGTTGATTTTGGCAGAGGCGAAGGCCGAAAAAGGCGCGGCCAATCCCAAAACCGAAGTGAAGGGAAACTTGAGCATGGACCAAGTGCGCAAAGTGGCGGAAATGAAAATCGGAAGCTTAAATTCGACTTCGGTCAAAAAAGCCGCGCGCGAAATCATCGGAACGTGCGGTGCCATGGGAATTACTGTAGAAGGAAAGTCGGCCAAAGAAGCCCAAAAAGAGTTCGCCACCGGAAAGTACGACACGGTTTTCGCCTGAATGTTTTAAAGCAACAACCGTTTCCTTTTTTTAGTATGCTTCGAAGAAAAGGCGGAAGCGGAAAGCGCAAAATTCCCGGAAAAGGCGAACCCAAAAAACCCAAACACGATTTCAACAAAGTGTTGGAAAATTTCCAAAAAGGAATTCGTGCCTGTCATGGTGACGCAGAACGCATCAACCGCTTGTACAATGATGCCGTGCAGGAGTGGCAGAAAAAAGACAAGTCCATTGCCAAACGCGTCGAAGACTTGCACATCAAGTTTTTGTTGCAAAACAATGCGCTATTGCCCCCCAATTTGTTGTTCGAAGAGGGAAAGCGATTGTCCTTGCGCGGCCATTTCAACGAAGCGCTTGAATTGTTGTCCAATGCTGAATTGAAAGTTTCCCAATTTTCTCAGGACACGGCCAACACGTGGACCGACCCGTTTCGAGACGCGTTTAGGATGGTGTTCGGAAACGCGCTTCAAGAAGCGGAGCGGGTAAGAAACGCGGACTTGTATGGAAAATGGTTGAAACAACGAGCAGACCATTTTTTCGAACGAAATAATGTGACAGAAGTGTCTCACGTATTGCTTCAAATGGAAAATTGGATGAAATATGATGTTGCAGATCCTCGAAAAAAATGGAAGACCAGAAACTTTAAAGAACTGAAGCGCACGATTTCAAACATCGAATTCATGCTTTCGAGCATGCAAAAATCTCCCATTTCCGAATTCCGGCGCAACCGCTGGCCTTTCAAAAACTAGCCTTTAAAAGACTTTTTCCTTCCTATTGGAATAGTTTCACAACTTTTTGTGAAACCGTCATACCAAACTCCCTCGAAGCCTTTTTCCAAAAGCATTGGAAAAATCCGCTTCGCTGAGGGACTTGGAAGGTTTTGAAGATGGACAAAAAAGAGTTCTTGCTTGCCGTACAAAAAGCGCGCGACGCGTCTCCCGAACGAAAATTCAAGCAATCCGTAGAGTGCATTGTCAATTTCAAAAACATTGATTTTAAGAAAGCCGAAAATCGCATTGACGTAACAACAGCTCTCCCGTATGCGACCGGAAAAGGACAGGCCAAAACCGCCTTGTTCGTTCACGACGCCAATTTTGCCGCCATGTCGAAAGACAAAGTGTCGCGCATTATTTTGGAAGACGAAATTTCCAAAATGGACAAAAAAACCGCCAACAGTTTGGCAGAAGAATTCGACGCTTTTTTCGCCGAAGGCCCTGCCATGTTGACAGTGGCCAAATTCTTGGGACAAGTGCTGGCGCCGAAAGGAAAAATGCCCAAACCGGTTCCGCCCGAAATCGGAGCCTTGGAACAGGCATTGCGTTCCATGAAAAGCGGGATTCGACTCTCGAACAAGAAGGGAAAATTCATGCCATTGGTGCAGTGCTTGATTGGAAAAGAAACCATGCCCGACGAAGAACTGGCCGAAAACGCGCTCACCGTCTACCAGTCCTTGTCCGGCGCAGTTTCCAACCCGGAATACAACATCAAAAACGTTTTTTTGAAATTCACCATGGGCGCTCCCGTCAAAGTCGGCGAACGGTCTGAAAAGTCCGAAGCGCGCAAAGAAAAAGCCGACAAGGTCAAGACCGCGTTCGCCCAAGCCGCCCCGCCCACCAACAAGGCCAAACACGAAAAGAGCGAATCCAGCAAGACCGAATCCAAGAAAGCGCGCACTCCCTCTCCAATGAAAGAAAAGGCCTCTGGAAAAAGGAGCGATTCCGCATGAAGCGCCACAAAATGGCATGGAAAGAGTCCGAACTTTCCAAAGTCGAACACTTGTTGGAAAAATATCCCATCATCGCCATCGCTTCCTTGCAAGGGTTTCCGGCCGCGTTGTTTGCTCAGACGCGCAAAAAATTGCACGGAAAAGCCGAAGTGCACGTTTCCAAAGTAAGAGTCATCCAACGCGCGTTGAAAGCATCGAAATTGAAAGACTCGGGATTGTTAGTCCATGCAAAAGGCAATATTGCCGTGATTGGAACAAACTTGAACCCGTTCGAATTGTTTTCGTTTTTGAAAAAAAACAAGGGAAGGATTGCGGCCAAATCCGGCAGTATTGCTTCCGACGACATTTCCATTCCCGCCATGGACACCGGACTCCCGCCCGGACCCGCACTCTCAGACTTGAAAGCCGCCGGATTGAACGCGCGCATCCAAGGCAGTTCGATCGTGATTGTCGGAGACAAAATAGTTGCCAAAAAAGGCGAACCCATTGCCAAACCCGTCGCCGCAGTTTTGTCAAAGTTGGACATCAAGCCAGTGAAAGTGGGATTGAATGTGTTGGCAGTGTACGAAGAAGGAATGTTGTACAACACGCAAGCATTGGACGTGGACGAAGACCAAATCATTGCGGATTTGCAGCGCATTTTCCGCGAAGGAATCGCGTTGGCGATTGCCATCGAAGACTTCAACGATGTTTCCACTCCCTTAATCGTGGGAAAGGCAGCGCGCGAAGCCATGGCCTTGCAAAAAGCCTTGTCCGAAGTCCAGCAAGCCACTGTCGAAACTCGGGCCGAAGCCGTGAAAGAGGAAATAACTTCGACCGAAACGCCGAAAGAGGAAATTTCACAATAATTATTTTTGGAGGAAAACAATATGCAATACATCTATGCCGCAATGCTGTTGCACGCTGGCCAGAAAGAAATCTCCGAACAATCCGTGGATGGAATTCTGAAAGCCGCGGGCATGGAAACAGACCCTGCCAAAACCAAGTCCATGGTTGCTGCCTTGAAAGGCATCAACATCGACGACGCGTTGAAGCAAGCCATGTCCATGCAAGCCGCGCCAGCCGCAGCTGCTACAGAGAAAAAAGAAGAGGAGAAAGAAGACGACGGCAAAGCCGCAGAAGCCGCCGCCGAAGGACTCGGAAGTTTGTTCGGATAGGCCATTGCGTAGGCCTCGTCCGCGCGCCATCTTCGCCATGCTCGATGGCGCTGGGCTTGCGCGGATGAGAAATCGCTCTGGCATTTCCGAACCAAGGCATCTTCCCTACTTTCGAGACAATTCGGAATTCAAGAAAATGATTTCAAACGCCTAGTGGTGAAAGTCGCCCGGGCGGCTGAAATGGATATAATTTATTTCGGTTTTTTGTTCCGCCTTCCACCATTCCCTTTTCGTGCGTTTCAACCATTCTTTCAACTCAACCAGATCTTTTCGAATGTCGAAATTTCCCTCTTTCAGCAATTCGTCGAATTCGGCCATCCACCAGCGCTGTGCATCCCACACGTGGTCTTTCAAAATTCCGCGCCGTTTGAATGCTTCCATCATTTCCCCAGAGGTTTTAATTCGGCCTGCCACGATGGAATCGCCGACTTCAATATACTTTCGAATATTGTCCTTTGCCCGTTTAACGTCGCGTTTGAAGTTTGGTTCCGCAAAATGCGGTCCGCTTGCCGTTTTTCTCGTTGTTGGACAATTCTTGGAATGGATTCTTTGTAATCGATAATGGCTTGAATGTCGTTTTTTGTATACCAATTTCCTAGTTTTTTGGTAAGTTCTTCGTTGGAGGCTTTTCCGTCAATGAATTTAAGCGCCAGTTCGTTGCGGGCGATAAGAATTTCTTTCATTCCAGAAAGCAGCCGCTTTTTTCGAGGGCCGAATTCGTCCGTTACCTTGCGGGCGGTTTGTAACTTGGCCGCATCCAAATGCGATAACTTTTTTCCCTTGAGCATGATTACTTCGCACATTTCAAGTATTTAATGATTTATTTGGTTTTACGCTGTGGAACCCCGTACAGTCCTTTTTCTCGCGCTCTTTCCAAAAGCCTTTAAAACCGCGCCGACTTGTGTAATAGCATGCCGTTGAAACCCAAAAATAAAATGGCCGAAGAGCTCGTCTACTTTGTCGAATGGACTTCCCAACTCACGTACTTGCTGTACTTTGTCATGTTGGTTTCGTTAGTATCCTTGTTGCTCGTGTTCCAGTTCGGCTCGCAGTTCAATGCGTTTGAAGGAGTTTTTTCCGGAACCGTCGGCGCTACTATTATCCTGGCCTTGGTCGCTTTTGGAATCATTTTGATGATTGCGGTTTACAGAAAACGCGCCCAGTTTGAAAGCGAAATTCGCAAGCACGCTCCTTGAAGGTTTTCAAATGAAACGCGTTCTATTGCTTGCATTTTTTTTATTGCTGGTCATGGTTCCCGCGTTCGCCGTCCTCGCTTCCAACCAGTCCCAAATTTTGGCAGTTTCGAACAATGGCAGTGGAACTTCGGCCAAGTTGTTGTTGGAAACCCAGCCCGGTTCGGGAAAAGTGTACAGTTCGTTGAACACTTTAGTAGGCACGACCACGCAAGGCGCGGAACAATCTGCGATTCAAGCTGCAAAATTGTATAGCGGGGACGTAGAAAAATACGACTATTTGTTCGAAATCCAGTCCAATGCTTCCGAAGTCGATGGTCCGTCGGCCGGCGCTGCCATGGCTTTGTTGGCAATTTCTTCTTTGCAAGATCGTCCATTCCCTTCCAATGTTGCGGTAACGGGAACCATTTCCGGAGACGGCTCTATTGGCCCAGTGGGCGGAGTGTTTGAAAAAGCCAAAGCCGCTAGCGCGAGCGGAATCGATTTGTTGCTGGTTCCGCAAGGAGAAGGGAGGCAAGTCATTCGCGAGGGCGGAAAAGTCCAATCCATTTCCCTTCCCGAATACGCGCTCTCGCACTGGGGAATGAAAGTGGTTGAAGTTTCTTCTTTGGACGAGGCGTTGCAGTTGGCGTTTTCCAACATTTCCCACATCGACGTGAACCGCGTATTGGAAGATGAAAACAGCACGTCGTTTATTCCCACTCCAATTCCTTCACCGGCCGCCGTACAACCGTTTGCATCCGTTGCCAAATCCTACATCGATTCCACGACTGTGTTGGAAAAAGAGGCCAAGCAAGCGCTTTCCACTTCTTTGATCAACGATCCCGAACTCGTGAATGCGTTGTTGGGAGAATTGAGCGATTCCGACCGGTTGCTTGTACAGGCTCAGGCGTTTTTCGACCAAAACTTCTTGTTCAGCGCTGCGAACAACGCGTTTTTGGCCCGCGTCAATATTTTGTTGGTCAAAGACATCGCCCAAAACCCGTCTCTCTTGCAAGCCAATTCGACAGCCTTCGACGTGAAACTCGAAGACTTGAAATCGCACGTGAAAGACTTGAAAGAAAAACTCGACCAAGGGGTTCCGGTAGACTATATCGAGTTTCATATTGGAGCAGAACAACGTCTCGTGTGGGCGCAAGAAAACGTGGACAAATTGGAAAGCACGCAAACTCTGGTCGTCGGCGGAGACGCTTCCGCACAACAAGCGGCCGAAATTTCCAAACTCCAAGATTTCGAGTTTGCAGTTGCGTGGACAGAAATTTCCGAACAATTGTACAATGTGGGAAAATATTCTTCCAAAAAAATCGCCCGAGATTCTGCTTTCAAAGAAAGCGCGCAAAAGCAAGTCGTCAGTGCGGAAGATGCATTGACAGTCACTGCCGGCCAAGACAATGAAGACATTTTGCGCCGCGTGAACGGAGCGCGGAGCGAATTCGCCCAACAATGGTATGTTTCTTCCATGCTCGATTCTGCTTCCGCAGTCGCTCTCGCGCAAGCCCGCCAAGACGTTACGGGAAAAGACTTGAATGCGTTGTCCAAACTGCTCGATTCGAAAGTCGCTTCCGTGCAAGCTTTGTTGAAAAAAAATCCAAACCTTGTATGGGCGCAATTGTACTTGGACCATGCCTTGTACTTCCAACAAGCTGCCAAATTCTATCAAGCGCAAAACCAGGGAGCGAATGCCGCGCAACTGTTCGAAAGCGGAATTTCCGTGGCCTACCTTGCCGAACAAAACGGAAATGTTGGCGTACAAATCCACGAAACCTACGACAACACGCCTTCGAGCCAGTTTCTCTATCCTTCCACTTCCCAACCCCAGTCCAATCCCGTCGTCGTTTCCTTCCTGTTGGGCCTTGTGATTGTATTGGCCGTCGTGCTCGTGCTGGTTTCGTTTCTCGCGTGGAAAAAAATCCAGTCTCCTCTATCGTCGGGCGACCTTTCGAAACTCGAACGCGAGCGTGAAGAACTCTCCAAAAAACGTTCGGCGGGAAAATTATCCGCCTTGCAATTCGAATTGTTGGACAAGCAACTTTCCGAAAAAGCGCGCTTTTTGCAAGGCATGCAACGCCAAACTTCTTTGCAAACCATTGAGCGCGACCGTTTGCGCGCGCGCTTGAAATCGTTGGAAGAAGAACTGTCCGAAATCAAGAGCGATTACAGGAAGGGAAAAATTTTGAAAGACGATTTCGACGTGGAAGAAAAGTCGTTGGAAAAAAAGCTCGCCAAAACGCGAAAATCCTCTTCCAAGAAAAAGAAACGCTAGGCTTTCACTTGTTCTTCCAATTTCAATCCGATGACCGAGCTTTTTTGCTGGTTCAACGCCACTCCAACAATTTGGTCGGCTTTTTTGACGAGCAAATCATTGTGCGTGATGGCGATGAACTGCTTGTCTTTCGACAATTGCTGGATCATGTGCGCAAGTTTCAACGAATTCTCGTTGTCCAGCGCGGCATCCGCCTCGTCGAACACGTAAAAGGGAGAAGGATTGTACAATTGGATGGCGAACAAGAACGCCAACGCCGTCAAGGTTTTTTCTCCTCCACTCATCAAGTCTATGCTCTTCATTTTTTCGCTCTTGTGGTGGGCTTCAATACCGAGTCCGGCTTCCAAAGGGTTTTCCGTCTCTGTGAGAGAAAGTTTTCCTTCTCCGCCGAAAAAGGAAAAAAATATTTTGGAAAAATTTTCTTGCACGGCATTGAACGCCTTGAAAAACACTTCTTTTCTACGGATTTCAATACTGTCAATCATGCCCAACACGCTAATGCGTTCTTCTTCCAATTTTTGCGCTTTTTGCCGTATTTCTTCCAACTCTTTCGAATGGGTTTCAAACCCTTCCAATGCTTTCAAGTTCACTGCTCCGATTTCGTGCAATTCGCGCTCGATTTTGGGCACTTTTTTCCGCAATTCTTCGGTTCCAATCCCTTGCACGAGCTCCACGTTTTCGAACTCTTTCAACTCTTCTTCCAAATCCTTCCTTCTCGTATCGTCTTTGCTCTTTTCCACCGCATACTGCGAGAGCGAAATTTCTAGTTTTTTGGCTTTCTCGTCAAAAATTTCTTTCTTTTTCGACGCTTCTTCCAGTTTTCCGCGGACGACATTCTTTTCCACTTCCAACTCTTGCTGTTTTTCAGACCGCTTTTTCACTTCCAATTCCAATTCTTTCACTTTCGCGCCCGCTTGACTGGACTCTTTCAACGCTTGTTCGGACTCGTTTTCGCTTTCTTCCAACACTTCACGCGCGTTTTTGCCTTCCGCTTCCGCTTCCCGCAACGTCCTTTTGACCATTTCCAGTTCGCTCTTTCTTCCTTCGCTTTCCGCTTTTTTGCGGGAAAATTCCCGCTCTTTTCCGCGCATTTCCACGACCTTTTTTTCCAATTCTTTGACTTTTTGCAGTGCCTGTTCGCGTTCTTTCGAAAAAGTAGTGATTTTTCCCTCTTTTTGGGCGTGGGTTCGCTGTTTGCGTGTTTCGTCTAGTTTTTGCTCGCACGTGGGACACAACGCTTGCGCTTGTTTCAAAAACTTCAGCGCTTCTTTTTCCAATTCGATTTTTCCGTGCAATGCGCTGGCCGCGTGTAGCGCATCGTGCAACTCTCTTTCAAGTTCGGAATCGAATTCAAACCCCAAAAGGGTTTCTTTCCCGGTTTCCAATTGTTGCAACCTTTTCTTCAAATCTTCTTGTCGGTCTTCCAACACTTTCAGTCTGGAAAATTCCCTTTCTTTCAGTTCTTCCGCGTTCTCGATTCGCTCTTGCAACAGTTTTTGCAATCCGCGCTGTTCTTCGAGCTCTTTTCCAAAACCTTCGAAAGTTTTTTCCGCTTCTTTCATCCACTGTTGTGTCAAGTTTTCGCCTTTTGTGGATAGCGTATTCACTTCTTCGGCGATCTCCGCGCGGGATTCCAGCGCTTTTTGCAGTTCGATGCTCGCTTTTCTTTCTTTCTCTTCCACTTCTTTTTGCGTTTCGGCAATCGAATTGACTTCCATGCGGAGCAGCGAAGCCTTGCACGATTTCAATTCGGTTTGCAATCGCGAATACCGTTGCGCGGCCTCGCGCTCTTTTTGCAGTTCTTGCAAATAGTTTTCGCGTTCGTTGAGTACGATCCTCACTTCTCGGATCTTGTCGTCGACTTTTTGCAGTTCTTTCAGTGCTTCCCCCTTTTTTTCGTCGAACTCTCGAATGCCCGCCACTTCGTCGATAATTTCTCTCCGCTCTTTAGGATTCATTTGGATGATGCGAGTAATATCGCCTTGGACAACAATATTGTACCCGTCCGGGTTCACTCCCAATTCGTTCAACAAGCTCGCAACCTCGTTCAACGAAGCGCGCTTTTCATTCAACCGGAAAACGCTCTTTCCTTGTCTGTCGATGGTGCGCGAAATTTCATACTTTTGTCCGCTTTTGCGCACTTCCACGCGAACGCGCGCTTGGCCGTCTTCCGCGTTATAGTTCACCAATTCTGTCAACTTGTTCGCGCGCAACAGTTTCAAGGAGTGAGTTCCGAAAACAAACAATAGCGCGTCCAAAATGTTCGACTTTCCCGAACCGTTCGCCCCAACAATGCACGTGAATCCGTTCGCGAACGGAATGTCGGCCTTGCGAAAGCTCTTAAAATTGCGCAAATTCAATTCGTGTATTTTCACTAACTCTTGGCTCAATTGTTTCACTCACCCAAACTCTAACGGATTACTTGCGGCGCGAGCGCGAAGCAGAAACCCGCCGTGCGAGATAATATTTTCCCAACGCGATTCCGGCAATTGTGGAAGAAACGGATACAAACAACATTCCGATGGCAAGTTGTGCCCATTCGTCGGCCACAAATCCGCTGGCAATGTTTCCGATTCCTCCCAAAATTCCTTGCACGATCAACAACAATATGGCGAAGGCAAATATGGGCAAAAATTTGGAAGTCGCTTTCCAACTCTTCCACAATCCGTCTTGCACTCCGCTTTCGTCCACGGCCATTGCAGTCGCGTACAAGGAAAAGCGGAGCGCGCAATAAAATGCGATGAAAAACACAAGCAATCCCAAAACCGCTCCCAACAATCCATTCCACGCTCCAATCGTCAAAACAATCAATGCAATCCAGAACAAAATTCCGACAATGATGGCGCCGAACAATCCCGCTGCCAACGCTGCCTTCCAATGGCGAAAACTCCATTGAATGGATTCTCCCACTCCGTCTCCAATGGCAATTCGTGCAAAGGCAAACGAGGCAATGACTTGCAACAACACTCCGATGATGGCCGCGATTCCCACCATCCACAAGTCGGGACCTTGCAAGGCCGCCCAATAGAAGGGAGTTTCGAAAATTCCCGCACTGATTTCCGTTGAAACTGTGTTTCCCAATACGGCCGCGAAACTGTCGAGCACGAGCCCAAACACCGCCAAGTTGATGATGGAAAACAAGATGGCAATGAGGATTGCGTGGGGTTTGGAAGCGAATGTGGAAATGGCTTGTGCGACGCTCTTGAACGGCATGGCAGGAAAAACGCGTCCGCGGTTTTTATGGGTTTCTCTTTTTGGAGGAAAAAGCATGGCTTTAAAACCCTTTTACGCCTTGAAGTTGAAATCCCTCTATAGAATTCGATTTTATGGAATTGCCGAAGACTGTGAAAATGTATTGTTCCAAGTGCAAGACGCACACCGAGCACAAGTTGAAACTTTTCAAGCCGGCCGCCATTCGTTCGATGTCGAAAGGACAACGACGTCACAAGCGCCGTTTCGTGCAAGGGTATGGCGGAAAGCACAAGTTTCCCATAAAGCCTAAGAAGCAAACGAAAAAGCCCACGTTTTTGGCAGAATGCGCGAAATGCCATAAGAAATGCTACAAAGTCGTTCCCAAACGCATGAAAAAAGTCGAACTCGCCGCGAAAGAATAAATCAGTTTTTACTTTTCTTCTTTCGCTTTGAAAAACTCGTTCAGTCCCCACAGTGCGAGTACGGCTCCGAAAAAGATGGCGCCGGCGGAAATGTCTTGAGAGAGTCCTTCGAAAAATCCGAACAATGCGGCGAGGAGAATGATTCCTCCCAACCCGACTCCGACGATTCCCCGCTCGATGTCTTTTTTCACGTGCTGTTTTGCTTCTGCATTTTCCAACAATTGTTCTTCGTATTGCAAGATTTCTCGCTCTTCTTCTTGTTCCACTATTTTCCGCTCGGCTTGTCGCAATTCTTGGTCGGGTATTCCCATCGTGTATTTTCCGTGCTCGGCTTCCAAGACTTGAAAGCCTTTTTTCAACAACTCGCGCACTTGGTTCAAATCGCTGACAGTTCGAATGTCGGAAAACTCTTCTCTACGCGCGAGCTTGACCATGCAAACAAAACGAGTTCATAGAATTTAATGATTGCGAGTCGGTGGCATCGAAGCGAAGCCAGTAGCCTCGAGCGGGGCAAGTAGGACTGAGCATAGCGAAGTCGTACGCGTCGCAAACTCGCGCAAGGGTTTGCGCCCGCCGGGATTCGAACCCGGATCGCGACCTCTTTCCGACGGTTTTGCAATTCCGAGCGACAGCGAGGAAGTTCGGCTGAAAGCCGAACGCCGTTGTCGACGGGCGGAACCGTCGTGGGAAGGTCGAATCCTGCCGTTGGACGACAGGCGCTTTTATTTTCAAATCGCGAGCGGCAATGGCTTTATATATATCTTGAACAATACAGTAGGTATTTCATCGATTGAAGTGAATGGGAAATGAATCGCGCGATTGGGATTGGAATTTTGCTCGTCTTTGTCGTTGTCTTGTTCGGTTGTTTGCAAGGCCCGAGCGGTCAGGCAGTCGATCCCGGACCTCCGGTCATTCAATTGGAAAGCTTTCCCAATCTATTGAAAATCAAAATCGCGACTGCAAGTCTGCCGAGTGGTATCTTTCAATACAATGTATACCGCGCCGACTATTCGGGAGGGTATTCGACTTCCATCGGCTGTATTAACGCGGACGATTCCCAGCCCATGCCCGGTTGTTCGACTGACTTGGCCTTTCACGACACGAGTGCCCAACAACACAATCTCTACTATTATGTCGTGCGTGCGAAAAACGCCTTGGGTGAAAGCGGGAACTCGAATGAAGTGTTTGGCGCTTCTGTCGACACACCCATAAATTTGGTGGCTTCTTCCACCATTCCAGTTTCGCTTTCGTGGACTGAGGCACCTGTCAATTCCGGGCCTTGGGTGAGGGATGGTTATGAAGTGTATCGTTGGATTGGAACCGCAGGCGGCTTTTACGCGAACACGGGAACGAAGTCGTTTCAAGATTCGAGCGTGACTGCGGGAACAACCTATACGTATGCGGTTCTCGCCCGCTATTCCAATGGCGGAGTTTCCATCCAGTCGGGAATCACCAACTTGGCCAACGTCACTCCCGCGGCTTCGGTATTGACGCCTTCGTGCAGCGTTCCCTCTCCCACTGCCGCATTGAACACGCTGTCCGGAGGCTCGGTTTCAGGAACCGTCAATTATTCCAATTTTTCGCAACAACCGTCCTCGCTGACGGCAACTTGTGGAAATGGTGCAAGCATTACAGGCTTTTCATGTACTATACCTTCCAACAATTCGGGTTCGTGCTCGTTCACATGCGGCCCCTATGATTTGGCAGCGGCCATTTCCAATATTGTCGTAGGCTCCACGAGTTGTAGTGGAGGGTATGGTGTTTCCGTCTCTCCTGGTCCTCCTGCAACTGCGCTTTCCATTTCCGACATTTCCGTTACGCCTTCGCACAATTCGGCCTCTATTTCGTGGAACACTTCTTCCACAGCCAATAGTTTCGTGCAATACGACACCATTTTGGATTTGACATCGCCTTACTCGTACGCGAACAATGGAACGCAATCCGGAACATACAGTACGAGCTTTTCCGCATCCTTGTCTAGTCTCTCGCCTACTACCACCTATTACTATCGCGTCTTCGCCTGCAATGGAACAACAGAAACCCTTTCCAGTTGCCAAAGCAATTATTCGCAATGGGATGCCATCTCGAACGAGCAATCTTTTTCCACTTCCGCCGTTCCCCTCGCATTGAACTTTTCCTGCCCTTCTTCTTCGACCATTTCTTCCGCCATCGCAACCAAAACCTACGCACCTTCGATTACAGTTTCCAACACGGGAAGTGACGAGTGGAGGACCGACCAAAACTTTGGAATGGTGTTCAACGCGTTGGATTCCAATGTCGTGTTCCAAAAAATTTCCTCCAACACTTCGAGCGGTTCAAACGCGAGTTTTGACGTGAACTTTGCCGCGCCTTCGGGAACTTCTTATCCTCTCACAAAAACTTTCAAGTTCCAAATGAAAAAAGGCACTAATTCGTTCGGAACCGAGTGTTCCTATCCAGTCTCGGTTTCCACTCCCTATCCGGCTCCTTCGGGAGTAAGCGCTTCGGGCGGGGACGGAATTGTGGACGTTTCGTGGAATGTGATTGGCGCAAACGACCGCGGAAATGTTCTTGTTTCCGGCTACTACATTTACCGTTCGACCACTTCCGGAAAAGCGAATGATGTAAACGGTACAAAGTTGAATTCGACGATTTTGGCAAACTCGACCTCGTACTATCGCGATTCAAGCGCGACCAACGAGACGCCCTACTATTATGCAGTCCAAGCCGTTTATGCAGATGGAACCAAAGCCTTGAGTGGAGAAGACTTTGCCCAACCTTCGGCGAATATTGTAAACTATGATTATGCGACGTGCGTTTCTCCGTACAATGTTCCCGCAAACATGACCGCAGGACAATCCTATTCTTTTGCGCTCACGTTGCAAAACAGCGGAACGAATACATGGAACAGCTCGAACTACAAATTGCGCGTTTCCGGCATCGCCTCTTCCACGATTGGATTGGATGCGGGAGATTCCATCGACAGCGTTTCGCAAAAAACCTTCAATATTTCGTTGAACGTTCCTTCGACTGCTTCTACTGGAAGCCAACCCTTGTACTGGCAAATGTACAAAGGCACGCAATCTTTCGGCGTCAAATGCCAAACTACAGTGAGCATTCACGCTGGCGCGGATTCCGCCAACGCGTGCAGCAACGACTTTGATTGCGAGAACGCTTCCGACCGTTGTTCGGCAGGCGCGTGTATTCCCATTTCTTGCCCCAATGGAACCATTATCAGCCACCAGTGCGTTGCCACTCCCCAAGGCACTTCGTGCGACGTCAATTCAGACTGCACGTCGGGAGAATATTGTTCGGCCAACACGTGCGAACCCTTGAATTGTCCCAATGGAACCATCAAAAACCACGCGTGTGTACGAGAAACTTCTGGTGGCTTTTCCTTGTTCAATCCTTGGTTGGTTGCAATCGTCGTCATCATCGGAGTGGCCCTCATCCTCGTCATTTACTATGTGGACAAGCGCCGCAAGGAAAAGGGGAAAGAAAATGGCGAAGGGAGTTCGGAAAAAGAAAAAGACAAGCCTTTCAACCCTTCCAAAGATTCGAACAAGCGATTGCAAAAAACCCCCGAAAATTCGGACAAAGAATCCGAAACCGAATCGGAAATGGACGAAATCTCGAAAGCCTTGAAAGACAGCCTCGAAGACAAACCAAGTGGTTACAAATAATTTCTGCTTTTTCCAATTTTTTGTTTTTTCAAACCACGCCAATGCTTAAATACCAGTATTGGTTTTATATAGCAAAACATTCCAATACTATTATTCATTTTAAGAAGTGAAACTGATGGAGTCGCGTGTTTCAACAATTTATGCAATTGCCTTTTGCGTGCTCGTTCTCGCATTGTTCGGTTGCATTCAAACCCCGCAAGGCCAAGCCATTTCCGGAGCTTCGATTCCAGTTTACGGTTCGTATGCAGATTCCGCTTTTTCGACTGCGTCGCAATATAGTGCCAAAAATTTGTTCGACGGCAGTACTTCAGCGAGTTGGACGAGCAAAGAAACCGCCGCTGACAGTTCCACCGCTTTCATCGCTTCGCAGCCCAACGGCGAAGTGTGGTTGGTTGCGGTGGACTTGGGCGGCGTGTATAGCGTGAATGGCGTGGAAGTTTTTTCCGCCTCGCAATCTCACTCGTCCAGCGAATTTAAGGACGCGGCGCAAAAAACGTTTTTTCCCAAAAACGCCATTTTCCAATTTTGGGGAACCAATTACAATTCCAACGGCCAAGGACAATTGATCAACTACGATCCCCAAATTTCGCCTTCCAATTGTTCCCAGTCCAATTTGAACCCCAATCCGGGTGCCAGCATTTCGTGTTCGCTTTCTACTCCAACTCTCGCCCGTTTTGTGTACCTATTTTACACGCAAAAACCGTGCAAGTTTGACGGCCAATGTAAAGTCGAGATTGGAGAAATCAAAGTCTATGTCAACAATCCCACGACAGCCACGATTGGCGCTTCTCCCGCTTCGATTTACGTAACTCCCGGTTCGAGCACTGCCAAGGTTGTTTGGACTTCGAATGCGGGAACCATACTGTCGCGCGTCGATTATGCAGTCGGCGACGCGCTCGCGCAAAAAAACAATCCTCTCGCTTCTACACTAGTAGAGTCCGGTTCGCCCCAATCCCACACTGTTCCCGTATACTCTCTTTCTCCAAACACCACGTACACGTTTTCCGTCACCAATTGTATTACCCCGACTGGCTGTACGTTCGTTCCCACGTGGGTTGTCTCGCAATCCAACCGACGAACGACTTTCACGACCAATGCCGCGTTGAACGCGCCTTCTGTTGTTGCGAATTCGTTTTCCACGTTCGTCAAAGTGCGGGCTATTCCAGACGCGAGCGCTTCCAACGCGAAAGTAACCAAGTACAACTTCTATCGTGCGACTTCGTCCACTACAGCATACACTTTGGTCGGCACAGTTTCGACTGCAGACAGCGATGGCAACTTTTCCTATTACGGCCAATCTCCTTCCACCACTGCCGGAACCTTGTACTATTACAAAGCCAAAGCCGCCAACGAGATTGACGAAGAATCCGCTTTTTCGAGCGAAAAATACAGCGCCATCTTGCCCGCTATTTCCATCGACAGCGCATACAAAGCAACCGCGTTGAATTCTTCGCAAGTCAAAATCGACTGGACTCCAGCCTCTCCTCCTTCTGGATGGGCGTTGGCCAATTATTGGGTGTTTCGTTGGAATTCGACCGTGCCTTCGGGCTCTCCAGTTCAAACGTTTTCCGCTTCTTCCAACACCTATACTGACTCTGGCTTGTCTGGAACTTCTTTCTCGTATGCAGTTGTTGCAGATTACAAGCAAAACTCGTTGGATGTGAATTCTTCCTTGCCCGGAAACGTGGGAACTGGATGGTATGTTTCTCCCAACCTAGGGAGCCCTTTCTCGCTTTCCGCGCCTTCTCTCCGCGCGATTCCTGGCGACCAAATCATTACACTTTCTTGGAACACGCCTTCGGGAATTTCTCCCCAGCACGTCCAAATCTGGCGCGCGGTCGAAGATGTGCCGTTGTCCTTGTACAAAACCCTCGACGCCAACACGGCTTCCAAAGACCCGCAATCGTTTGTTGATTCCGGGCTAATTAACGAAATCCAGTATTCATACGCCATCATCGACGAGAATGCAGGCGTGCAATCCCCCCAGTCCAACACCGTCACCGTAACCCCTTCCGTCAATCCAATTATTTTTCCCGCGCCGCGCCAAGTCAGTTCCCAACCGGGAGACAAAAACTTGTCGATTTCCTGGCAAGAGCCAGACTTTTCCGGCTCTTCGTTCAACGCGACAGACTTGACTGGATATCAAGTGTTTGCGCGCGCGTCCGACCAATCGGATTTTTCCCAACAAGGCTCCGACCTTCCTTCCACGCAGTTGAATTATACGATTGCAAACTTGCAAAACGATTCCACGTACTACTTTTTTGTACGCGCCTTGTACGGTTCCAACTATGCCGACTCTGACGTGAATAACGGAATCCCCTCTCCCCCTTCCGCCTATTCGTGCAATACCGCTTCCTACGCCATTTTCGGCGGCGCGAACCGCATTCCCATTTCCGTCACCAATACAGGAACGTCAACGTGGATTCCCACTCTTTCCAAAGTCTACAAATTCGCTGTCATTACTTCCCTTTCCAACGACACCAACTACATCGACTTGAACAGCAATATCGCTACCGGAAGCGCGTTCGCCTTTCCCTATACTTTGCAAGCGCCAGTCACTTCGCAAGACTTGAATGTCGATATTAATTACCATTTGGAAAAATTTAACGGAGCAACGGGAACTTCGCTCGGAAAAACGTGCACCATCATTGTCACAGTCCGAACTCCGTACGCGGTCCCGCAAAACCTGTCCGCCACTTCCGGAAACAAAACTGTGTCTCTCTTCTGGCAAGCGCCTGACGCTTCCAAAATGCGCACCACGACAGACTTGAACGCGTACATTGTATACAAGTCCAACAACGCGAACTTCACTTCTCCCCTTTCCCTCGCCACAGTCTCCGACACCAGCTTTGACGTGAATGGGCTCAACAACGACGTCAATTATTTTTTCGCAGTCAAAGCCAAATACGATGATTCCAACTTGAGCTTCTATTCCAACATCGTCAACGTTGCTCCTTCAATAGATGCCGGCAACCAGCCCGCGTTCGCATGCGTTTCTGAAACCATCGGCGAATCCTACGCTCCCAACACGGCCGTCAATGCCAAAGTTTCCGTGCGAAACACTGGCAATCCCGGTTGGACAAAAGCCGAAGACTACAAGCTGAAAGTTTCCGGCGCCTACAATACGAGCAAAGACTTGAACGCGGACGCCAACATCCAAAAAGGCCAAACCATCGAATACGCGTTTTCCTTCACCACTTCTTCTCTTGCCGGAAACTATGAAGTGAACTGGCAAATGTTCAAAGGCTCTACCCCACTCGGAAACGCGTGCGGCCAGACCTTTTCCATCCAAGACTCTGCCAACACGCAAAACAGGTGCAACAACAACAGCGAATGTTTGAATGATACAGACTATTGTTCGGAATCCGCTCCCCGCTCGTGCACGCCTCGAGTATGCCAAACTTCGCAATACACAGTCCAAAACCACACGTGCGTCAAATTGTGCGACGATTCCAAATATTGCGGAGAAACGTGCCAAGCCGGCATAGGAGTTTGCGTGAACAACAACTGGAACGAGAACTGGAGCTCTTCCACTGTACAAGAAATTGTCCAACTCGAAAGTCTCTTGCAACAACGCGACGACCCAACCGCGGCAGACTTGCTCGCCCAAGCCAAACAATCCTTGCAAGACGGAAAATTGAATGCTGCCCAAACTACTGCTCAACAAGGCATCGACCAGTGGAATGCCAACAAGCCTTTCCTGCCCTTCGACCCGTTGATCGTGGTAGTCGTCGTCATTGTCGGAATTCTTGCCGTTGGCGCATTCTATTATTTTAAAAAGAAAGGAAAAGGAAACGCGGAAAACTTGGAACAAGAAATATTGTCCAAAAGCCCGAGCGAATTCTCTCGATCCGACGCCCAAGCCGATTCCGAAATTGCCAAAATCAAAGAAACCTTGAAAGACACGCTCGACGACGAATCTCAAGACTTCCGCTAGAGCCGGTTGCGTCCGGCAAGGCCATTGCGTAGGCCTCGTCCGCGTACGACCTCACTTCATTCGGTCCTACTTGCTCCGCCTTTAAAACCGTTTATCCGTTCATTCTTATGAGCTGTCGCCAGACAGCTCGACGAATGCGGCGCCAACTGACATCGCCCTTTTACAGGGTTGCAAAACCCTGCGACGGTCGCGGTGTCAACTGACGCTTCAGTTGTGCGGAGATGGCAGAACCTGGTAAATGCGCCAGCCTCGAGAGGCGGTTGCGTCCGCCTGTGACGCGTACGAACTTCATTCCTCGTTCGTACTTTGCTTCGCAAAAAGGACGCGTGGTCTGAGCGAGCTGGTGTGCGCAAGCACGCAGGGGTTCAAATCCCCTTCTCCGCGCTATCCCAATGGTTCAACTTCCTCGTTTTTCTGGAAATGGTAGAGAAAAAGCCTCAAAATAGCCTTTCCTCCAAATTCTTTTGCCGCTTTTGCCGTTGTTTAATTATGTAGTTTTTCCGCATATTTTATTAACCATGAAGGGGTGTATACACAGTATGACAACAGAAACGATTACAATTCCCAAGAAGGAATACAAAGAATTGAAGAGGGATGCGGAATTGCTCAAAAACTTGCACCTGTACAAGCGCCTCATGGAATTTGAGAGAAACATTGCCGCGGGAAAACGCTTTTCTCGTTCGGATTTAGGGTTTTAACTTTTCCCTCAAACGTTGAATAGTTCGATTTTGTTTTTCCTCACTCGTTTTGATTTCATATTCGTAAACCCATGCTTCTTTGGCCGCTTCGACGATTTTGTAATACAATCGAATGGCGGGCCTCATGTTTTTGGTTTCATACAAGTTCAACCTCGGGTCCAAC
>CAZHUN010000019.1:0-3955 GCA_964535725.1 uncultured archaeon | reverse complement strand
AGCTCGAAGAGGCAGTGCACGACTTGGAATTGCATTCTGGCAAGGCACTTCCGCTTCCTAACAATCCGCTGCTCGTGTCGCACGTGGAAGTGCAGCTTCCCCAATTCGTAGTTTTGAATTCTCCGTCCGAGTGCACGTTTTGGATGATTTCAATCTTGTAATGGTTGTTTTCCGGAGCATTGCTTCCGACACTATATTGCGAGTCTTGTTCTTCAAAATCGAGTGTGGCGCTAACGTCTCCGGCTTTGACGCAAATACTGTTTCCCGTACCGCTATTGTCGTTGGTGAGAACGGTTTTGGTCGTCAACTTCAAGGGTTGGACGAAAAATTGGCTCACGCCCGTACAATCAGGAATCGCGTTCGACAGCACGAGATTATCCTTTGCGTCGTAAAATTGTTGGCTCGCCACTGCTTTTCCGAACGAGTCGCAAAATTCTTGTCCGACAATGTCTTGCACGAGTGCGCCCATTGAAATTCCGTTTTCAGGATCATAGCCTGTCGTGCTCAATTGAAGTCCGGAATCGAATGGCACGCTTTGTCCCGAATAGTATTGCGTTCCTTTTCTCGGATCTCCTGGACAAAGGTTTTCCCAATTTCCACTCGCTTGCGAAAACGGATTCGTTCGCGGCACGCAAACGCTTTGTTCGTCGCACATTCCCAAAGAAACCTTTTTGGCCTGTATTTGAAAAGAGTCTGAAGCATTGAATACGGAAACGCTCGCCAAGTCTTTGGCAATGTGCATGGCCTTGAACACGCGCAGTGGAACATACACGCGAATGTTTCCCTTGGGAAGAATGGGCACTTTGATGGTTCTTCCCGTCGCTCCACTGCTGACAACAATTTGTGGCAAACTCTCATACTCCTCGTCCGACAACCTCGTCAAGTCCAAATTGACGTAAAACGTTCCAATCGTGCACGAGGCCGAACTCTCTCCACACTCGATGGGTTGGAGAAATTTTTCTTTCGAAACCGAGTTTTGGACGATTTTTGTCAATGTCTCGCGCAACTTTTCCTCGTTCTGGTTGTCCAAACTCACCGTATACCCTTTGAACTCTTTCGTGGGCGCCAACAATTTGACCAAGTGTCCCGCCATTCTATTGGCGAATTTTCGATTGTTGGTCGAATCTCCAAATTCCGCTTGCGCAAAATCGTCTACCAATGCTTGAAATTTTCCGTTTGCTTTGGGCGGGTCGATTTGGAAAAACGCCGCGTCTTGGTTCAAAAACACTTCAATGTTGTAGCGAACGGAAAAATTGAACACTTGAATGGCGTCCGCCCGAGATAAATCAGCGATGGACTGCAATTCGGTTTGTTCATCAATCAATGAAATCGTGTCGGTTGTTGAACGTTCTGTTGACAACATTGCTTGCAAGAGCAAAAACGCCAATCCGATTAGAACAAAACTGACCAATGCTGTGAACAAGGTGAATGCGCGCTGGTGCATGAATGGATGAACGGGTTTCGGCTATAAAAGGCTTTATTTGACAGCGGTTACGGGCGCCGATGGTGTTTCTGCGGGCGTGAAAATGCCTAATGGGCGATAAAAGTTGTCGTTTTCCACCCACTCGTTCGAACCCACCAAAGGCTGGGTTGTGTTGGTGATGTCTTGGATTTTCCAACTTGGTTTCTTGTCCACTTTTGAAATCGTCACTTGGTACAAGTGGTTTTGCTTGAGCGTGCAAATCGCTTGCGGCGTTCCATCCTGTTCCAAGCATTGAATGTCCAATTCTCCCGAAACCGTCCAGCCTTTGAACAATCGCTTCACTGCCTGTTCGGCCACCAAATTGGCCGCGATTCCGCTCGCCAGCGAACCGGTAAACTTTCCCAGTTCGGCGCCCGTGAAGCGCTTGCCAAAAGAGTCGAGCAATCGGCCTCTTCGCGTCAACTCTGCGGTTCTTGCCGCCCGTGCCGCGTCAGTGGCTGCATTATTTATCACGACAAGTTTTGCGTCTGTAAATCGTTGTGAATTGCGGGCGCCTAAAGTGATTGGGTCGCTTGGGACAAATCCTCTTTTGCCGGCACTGGCAGTTGCGTTTTGGACTCGGCCAGGAATGTTGGCGTTTGTTAATTGTACTGCTGCCTTGTATACATCATTTACCCCCGCTCCTCCAGCCGCGGCAGGGTCTGGAATTTGCGCGATTAATCGTTCGATGTTTTGAATTTCTGAAGACTTTAAACCCGGGGTCTTGGCAAATTTTTCCAACTCGCTGCGGTATTTTAAATAGTCTGAAACTGCTTTGCTCCGTTCGGCGATTGCGACATCTTTTGCGCTATTCAACGTTGTTTCCGCAGCTGAAAGATTGCTTTGTGCAGTTGCGTAAGTGGTTAATTGCGCCGCGGTTGGGGGTTTTCCCTGTGCGACAATCGGGGTTGCATCAGCCAAGGCATTTTTGGCCTGTCGATAGGAAATTATTTTTTCGTTCAGTTCATTGTATTTTTGAGCTGCACTTCGAACGCTTCCAATGGGTTCTGTTGGATAGGGTGCTTCGTCGGCCGATTTCCAAAATTCTTCAATCGTGGTTTTGCTGGTCTTGTAAAACGTACGCAATACCGTTGTCGCAATTCCGCTTTCGCTCATCTTGGCCAAAGTTTCGTCCTCTGTTTTTCCTCCGAAGATTGTTTCCACCACTTGGAATGCACTTTGGTTGGGGAACCAGTCTCGAATGGTCAACGCACCAACTGCAACCGGAATGCCGCAGTCGAGTGCAGTTCCCAAGAAAGCACCGCTCAATACTCCACCCGAGAGCAATGCCGTCAATGTATCTCCAATCAAATGTGTTCCAGCGCATACCCCTCCATATATAATTAATTGTTGGACGCCAAGTCTGGCCAATTGCTTCTGGTTTTCTTCTTGGTTCACAAGTTCTCGTCCATTTATTTTTGGAACCAGGGATTTCAACAGCTTGTTGTCTGGATATTTCGAAAGTGCGAAGTTGAACACGCGCGAAAGTTCGACTTCACTCGGCTCGTTGTAACCGTTCTTCCATGTGACAAAGGCGTACACGGTTTTGGATTCTGCTTTGGCTTGCGGTTTGAAGTTTTCAGTTTGGACGAGCAAACCTGTTTTGTCGTCCACAATCAAGTCTATAGGATGAATGGCGGAAGCGCGCAGCGAAACGTGCAGGGTTACAGGAGTTTTGCTCAAATCGCCTTGGATTTCCAATTGCAAAAACTTTGAAGTTCCGCGTGCTTCCGTAAACTGCGAAGCGCCTTTCACGTGCACAACAATCCAAGCCGAATACACTTTGGCCTTCGAATCCGTGCTCGCGTCTTCCGAGAGTTTGAGGGTTCCTTTGGGAATGGTGCCGAACGGGATTTTTTCAGTTTTTCCCGCTTGGGAGATGAAAATGTCCGACGCAAGGATTTGCTTGCTCTTGGTCAAATCGTTCAAATTGATTTCGTCGAGTTTGATGGAGTGAATGTCTTGCGGGCTTCCGGAAGAAAGTTTGAACGCGCACGCGGTTTCTCGCTGGAATTGCACGCGCAAAAAGTCTTTGTGCAATTTGGCAAGCTCTGTCGAATCATTCAACTGGTCGGGTTCGTCGAATGCGTAGCAAATCTTGTCTTCGATTTTGATCAAACCCAGTTGTTCGCTCGGCTGGGCGAGAATCGCGCTTTGGTGGTCGGGAGAAATGCAGTTTTAGCTGACTTTCGAAGCCGACAAGTCTTCAATGCTCAAAATCGCCTTCGCCACCGCATCCGCCACTTCGGCCAATTCTTTGTCGGTCTTTCCCACCAACACGGTTTCGTTGATGGTGGCGGTCAAGCGCGCGGGAGTTGCGTTGGCTCCGGGCTCGATGCGCAACTCGACCAATCCTCCATTCACGACTCCTTTTTTGAGCGTAATCACGTTTCCGGCATTGAATCCAGAAGCGCGTTCTTTCTTGCTGAACAAGGCATTCGCGACTTCTTCGGCAACTGACTTCAACGAATCGTCTATCGGCTGGACTGTTGT
>CAZHUN010000018.1:0-5787 GCA_964535725.1 uncultured archaeon | reverse complement strand
CGAATTTTTGAAAGCCGAAAATGCCAATGTTTCGAGAGTTGGTTTCTATTCCACAGAAGAAAAAGCACCTTGTTAAAACAATTGATGAAATCCAAGTTTGGAAACGATTTTTTTTACGTTAATTTTGACGACGATCGAATGGCCGATTTTAGCGTTGAAGACTTTCAACCCTTGATGGAAACGCTGATTGAAGTGTTTGGAGCAAAAAAGCATGTTTTGTTTGACGAAATTCAAACCATTACAGGATGGGAATTGTTTGTAAATCGTATCTTGCGTGAAGGATACAAAGTTTTTATTACTGGCTCTAATGCGGACTTGTTGAGCAAAGAGCTTGGAACCCGCATGACTGGAAGGCACGTGGATGTGGAATTGTACCCGTTTTCTTTTTCCGAATTTTTGAAAGCCGAAAATGCCAATGTTTCGAGAGTTGGTTTCTATTCCACAGAAGAAAAGGCACTACTGTCCAAAAAGTTCAAAGAATACGTTGTGAAAGGAGGAATGCCCGAAACTGTTCTTTTGTCCAACGATGCGATTCTCATTCAAGTGTTGAATGATATTGTGCAAAAAGACATTGTAAACCGGTATAATGTGCGAAAACCTTCCGAACTCAAAAACGTTCTCCGATTCTTGATTTCCAATGCATCCAATCCAATCACCTACCGTTCGATTGTTAACAATTTTCGCATCAAAAGCGCCAATACAGTTCAAAAATACATCGAATACGCAGAAGAAACCTACTTGCTTTTTACCGTAAAAAAATACGAAAAAAAACTCAAATCCCTCGACAAAAACCCCAAAAAAATCTACTGCGTCGATAATGGCATCATTTCCAAAAACGGGGCGAGTTTGAACGAAAAAAAAGGGGCCATGCTCGAAAACATGGTTGCAATTCAATTGAAACGGTTAGGAAACGAATTTTACTACTTTAAAGAAAAAAACGAAGCCGATTTCATCATTCCAAACCAAAAAACAATCATCCAAGTATGCTACGAACTTACCCCCCAAAACCAACAAAGAGAGGTCAATGGCATACTCGAAGCCATGAAAAAAACCAAAATCAAAAATGCACTCATACTAACTATGGAACAAGAAAAAGAACTTCACATTCAAAAAAGCAAAATAATTGTCAAACCCGCATGGCAATGGCTACTCGAAAACGAAATGCCCTCTAAAAAATAAAAAAAAACAACGATACCACGCAATTATCTGTTTTTCAGATACTATATAAACTTGACAGATAGTGCATTTTGGATACCTGAATTACTTTCAAAGTAATCAACGTTTCCCAAACCTTCGCGCTCGTAAAAAGTATTGTCCAACTTGAAAACGCCCAAACGATGTTCTTCTTTCTCCGTCTTTTCCACAAAATCTTTCTTCGCCTGCTCTTTCTTGTTCAATTCATCCGGTTGGTGGCCGATGATTTCGTATTCTTTGTCCGAAGCGACTATGGTGATGGGAATGCGGTCGTTCATGGCAAATAGCAAGCCTTCTCCTTTTTGGGCGGTCAAGATGAAGTTTTGGCCTTTTTTTTGGCTTTGCATTTTATTGACATTGCGTGGTGAAAATCAGCCCTTTAGGCGTGGGATTATTTATAGTCTGGTTTCCTTTTCGTTCGTGCAATGCATTGCAGTCTGCGCGCAGCGGCATCCTTGGCGCTATTTTTGGCTATAGCGGCTGCTTTCGCGGCTGCAACCTCGGCCACTACGACTTGGGTGGTTGGAACAGGGGCGACCTATTCTTTGCAGTTGGATGCCAACCGGTGCATGACTGCTACTGGAGACCAAAACCTGCGCGTGCGCGTCTATGATTCTTCTTCCCAACCCGTGACCGACGCTACTGTCTCTGCCGTCATCCAAAAGCCGGATTCTTCCACTTCCACTAATTCTTTCACTTCGTTGAGCGATGGAAACTATTTCAAAGTGTTCTCTTTCGACAAGAACGGAACCTACAAGTTGAACATCGACGCGAACAAGTCCAACAACGGAGGCAGCCTGGTTCGCTACATTTACGCGAGCGCGTTTAACATGAATGTTTCGTTTTTGAACAACAACTTTTCGCTGAATCCGGGAGACACGGGAATCGTTCGCGCGCGTGTGTTGAACGATGACGGGAATGCCTTTACAGACTTGAACGGCGATATTGACTCGTTCTATCCTTCTGGCGCTTCGCACCTTTCCAACCAAACTCCCACGAACTTGGGAGACGGAGAATACGATTTGTCGTTCATTGCTCCGTCCACCACCGGAACCTATTCTGTAACCGCTTCCTTCTCGTGCGGTTCGGAAACCGATTCCAACTCTTCCGGCCGTTTTACTGTCAACGCTTCTTCGAGCAGTACGACTTCTTCTGGCGGCGGAGGAGGTGGAGGTGGAGGAGGTGGCGGCACGCGAGGCACTCCGAGAGTGGAGGCGGAGAACGTTTCTCTCGCTCCCCTCGGAATCGGACAAGCGGCCACTCTTTCCGGAAATATTCACAATTTTTCTCTTTCCTCGCAAGACATTGTCCTCCAAGCCGTCATCCAGCAAGGGAGCGAAATCGAGTACATCGACGAGCGGACTTATTTGGACGTTCCCTCGCAAACCACGACGCCTTTTGTCTTCCGACTCTCTTACATTCCCAAACTCGCGGGCTCGCACTTGATGACGTTGACATTGTACTCTATCGACAAGCAGGCCAAGTACGACGTGGAATCGAAAACCTTTTCGATTGAGGGAGAATTGCGCTACGACTTGGGCATTCGTTGTGCGACCACGCAGACCACGGCCGGCTTGCCGGTTTCGTTCACCATTTCCTTGTACAACTTGGGCGACTATTTTACGGACACGCAATTGAGTTGGAAGGTGAAAGATCCTCTAGGAAAAGTCATGCTAGAAAGTTCGGCGCCTCTTGCGGTCAAGCCAAAGGAAACCACGTCCAAGGAAGTCATTGAAGTGCTGCCGTTGTCCATTTCTCCTGGAATATATTCCGCGGAAGCACGGCTCGACTACATCAATACAGAATTTTCGAATGCAGGGCAGACGCGCACTTCTTCGTGCTCGTTTGAAGTGCAGAGCCCGCGCAACTATTTCTCCCAGCAAGTGTTTGCCTTGGAAAACCGTTTGGAAGCTGTCAAGAAAGGCTTGGAAGGGTTGCGTTCTCGCGGATTGTTCGAGCAAAACTTGATCCAAGAAGAGGCGTTGTTGGAATCTCAAGTGGAGCAGTTGAAAGAAAAAATACAGCGCACAGATTTCGAAGGCGCGAACGAGCAAATCTTGCAAATTTCGGCTAGGCTGGGAGAGTTGGAAAAGAAGGTCGAGCATTCTGGAGTGCAGGCGCCGTTCGCAATCTCGGAAGTGTCGACGATTGCCATTTTGGGCGGTATTGCATTGGCCGTATTCGGCGGCGGATTTTTGTGGCTCAAATTTTCTGGACGCATTGGACAAGGTTGGCGCTTTCCCTCGCGCGCGAAGCGGGTCGAATTTCCGAAATTGCGGGAAGAAAGGCGCGCGCGTCCTTCGAAAGAGGAAAAGTTTAAAAGCAAGTCAATGCTCGATAGATTGCTGGGGTTGGAGGATTAAGATGGTTTCCGTCGAAGTCGTTGCTGTTTCGGGCGCATTCTTTCTAGCAACAATTGTCGTTGTTTTTTGGCTCGTCCGCTATTCCAACCGCTGTTTGAAAGAGAGACTCGACGCGTTAGAGCAACAGGTTTCGATGATTTCCGGAATCTCTTCCAAAGGGTTGAAGGACGTTTTGCGTCATTCCAAGGAAGTGCACGAAAAGCTCGAACGCATGAAGGAAGACATTTCGCGCATGGAAAAAGTGCACGAAACCCGTCTCGTTCTGGCGAAAAAGCGCTAGTCTTTCGGTTCGTGGCGCACAGTATGCAGCCATTCTTCCTTGTTCAAGACAACCCAAACAATCATGACCGCGAATTGGAGGAACAATCCCGCGGCTTCGAACGCGTCTTCTCCTTCTTGCAGGCAGCAAACGCTGAAGAGCACGTTCGGATCGCCCAAGTGCAGGCTGATGGTGGTGGGATTGGAGATGACGAGCACGTGCAAGAGCTCGTGTGCCACGATTCCCAAGGCGAGGCCGGCGAGCAGGACGGAAAACAATGCGACTGGGTTGGGCCGGTCGTAGATGACATCTTCCACTTGTTTTGTTCGACGTTGGTAGAGGTGGCGGGTTTCGTTCATTTTGTTCCCCCCCCTACTTGGACGGCTTTTCCTTCTTCTCGGTCCATGACGTGGTTGAAGTAGAATAAAACAACCCCCAGCAGCGCGATAGCGGCAATCAGAAAAAAGGCAGTGGCAAGGTTGTCGATTGAAAGCCGTGCTTCCATTCCTTGGACGGCATTGTTTGAAACTGAAAAAGAAGGCTGCTTGAAGGCGATGACGAAAAAGGCAAAGAGTACAAACAATACAAGGAAGGCGGTTGCGGGCTTTGTTTTCATTTTTTCCCTCGTTCGATGTGTTGGAGAAACTTCAAAAGCGTGGCGATTCCTCCCAACATGGAAAGGAAGAGGACGAGCGAAACCCAAAACAAGGGCCACTCGATGAAGTGCGCTATACTTTCAAGGCGCGAAGTCGCGAAAACGAGCACTCCGAGCAGGTAGGCGAAAGCCATGAGTGTGAGATATCCTCCAGGGATCGGAGCTTCGAACAAGTAGAAGTGGTTTTTTTTACGATTGTGCAACCAATACCGTTGCAACACGACACCCATTTGGACGAGAGCGGCCGCTGTGGCAATTCCTCCAACGGCGTTGAACGCAACTACCATTTCCGCTTCAACCATTCAATTCCCTCCGACAGCATTCGAGCATGTGCTGGCTTGCCTTGAAGAGGGCGATTCCAGACAACGCGAAAAAGAGCATGCTGGCAGCAATCCATTGTTCCACAATAGTAGGTTGTTCGGACCATGTTGCCGCCACGAGCGCGAGATTGGAAAACAGCGAAAACGCGATGGCATACCAAAACCAGACGTGCGAGTGGGGCAAACCATGCCTTTTTTGGATGACTTGGCATGCTTTGGCTGCCAGGAGAAAGAATAGGAAAAACGCGGCCGCTTGGGCAAGAATCAACAGGTTCGAGAAAGCGGAAAGGAAAGAAGGAGGTATGAAAGTCTCACCCGGTTGGCGTGCGAATCTCTCTTTTCGACCACTGCAGTGGGTGGACAAGCGAAACCATTTTTTTTTGCACCATCTAGGCTTAGGAATTTCTCCTATTTAAAAGGAGCGCTTTTTTATTCCTTCTTTTCCCCTGTTTCTCTCATGTTGTGGACGGAAAAGTACTTTCCCCAAACCTTGGAAACTTTTGTCGGAAACGGAGAATTGGTTCGCCAATGCCATCAATGGGCGTTGCAGTGGAACGCAGGAAAAAAACAAAAGCCCTTGCTGTTTTTCGGCCCCACGGGAATCGGAAAAACGTGCTTGGCCTACTTGCTCGCGCGCGAGATGAAGTGGAGTTTGTTCGAAATGAACGCGAGCGACGCACGTTCGAAAGACGCTGTAGAACGGCTTGCCGGAGGCGCGGCGTTGAATGCGAGCTTTTCCGGACAAAAAAGACTCGTTCTTTTGGACGAAATCGAGAAAGCGCACCCCGATGTCTTCAACGTGCTGCTACAGGTGCTCGATGACGGCCGCATGACCGACGGCCAGGGCCGCACCGTGGATTTCAAGAACACCGTGATCGTGATGACCTCCAATCTCGGCTCGCACATGATCCAGAGCATGGCCGACAGCGACTACGGCGTGGTCAAGCTGGCGGTGATGGGCGAGGTCAAGACCCATTTCCGGCCCGAGTTCGTCAA
>CAZHUN010000017.1:0-4384 GCA_964535725.1 uncultured archaeon | reverse complement strand
GAAAATACAACACGTTGATTGCAACTTCCGTGGCCGAAGAAGGCCTCAACATTCCACAAGTCGACTTGGTCATTTTTTACGAGCCCGTGCCTTCCGAAATTCGCTTGATTCAACGCAGAGGCCGCACTGGAAGGTTGAACGAGGGAAAGTGTATTATTTTAATGGCGAAAGACACGCGCGACGAGGCGTTTTTCTGGGCCGCGCAATCCAAAGAACGGCAGATGACGCAAACTTTGCTGGCCATGAAAGAGAATCCCATCGAAAAAAAATACGGAATGGACAAGCAAGCCACCTTGTTCAAGTACATTGAAGAAGCGCAGGACAAAATTCTCATCTATGCGGACACGCGCGAACAAGCTTCCAGCGTGACCAAAAAATTAATCGAAATGGGCGCGTTGGTGAAAGTCAAACAAATGGAAACTGCGGATTTTGTCCTCACGAACGAGATTGCAGTGGAGCGAAAGACTGTGGAAGATTTTTTGAACAGCATGATTGATGGAAGATTATTTCCCCAATTGCTGAAAATGTCCACGAACTACGAAAAGCCGTTGTTGTTGGTGGAAGGCGACCCGCAAGCGCTTTTCAGTACGCGCAACATCCACAAGAATGCCATCATGGGCGCCCTCACTTCCATTGCATTGAACTACAAAGTGCCGCTGTTGTTCGCGAAGAACGAAAGCGAAACCGCGGAATTTCTGTACACTATCGCCAAGCGCGAACAATTGGGAAAGGACAAGGAAATTCACTTGCGCGTCGGCGCCAAGGGATTAACGCTCGCGGAACAACAGCAGTACATTCTTGAAGGACTGCCTTCCGTCGGCCCTACCCTCGCGAAGAATCTGCTTGCGCACTTTGGAAGCGTAAAAAAGGTTTTTGCCGCTTCGGAAAAGAAATTGCAAAAGGTGGACAAAATCGGCGAAAAGAAGGCGAAAGAGATTCGCAAAGTAATCGATGCGAATTTCGAACTCAAAGAAACCAAATTGACGGATTCGGAACCGGATGTTGCCGAAGACGCTGAAATTGAAGAGGAAAAGGAAGAAGAATAAGTTATGCCGAAACAGACGTTCCTGTTCGCGCCGGCCAAACCAGATTCGCCTCGGAAAAATTGTCGCATTGCGAGTTGGAACCTTCAAAATCCGTCTTTCGAACGCGCCATTCAACAATCCAAGTGGCTGGAAGCGCGAAATTTTGATGCAATAGCGTTGACCGAAGCCAAAGATTCGAAGGGATGCCATTACATCCAAGATCGTCTTGAAAGTAGAGGATACAAGACATTCTTTCCGAAAATTGAAGGAAACGAATATGGCGTGATTCTCGCCGCAAAAGAAATGAAAAACGTAGAAGCCATTTCACCCGCATTTTTGCCCAATCGCTGCGCTTCCGCATATGTCGATTTTGGAAATAAATCCATTTTACTTTCAGGCGTCTATGCGCCTTCGGGTGAAACTAGAAACGAACCGGAAGGAAAAAAACGAAAGTTTCAAAACGCATTTCTCGAAATGCTTTCCAATCCAGAAAATCAACAGAAATTCCCGGAATGGATAGTCATGGGAGACTTGAACATTCTCGAACCCGAACATTTTCCAAAATATTCCGTATTTACCCCCTGGGAATATGAATTCTATCAAACGTTCGCCCAAAATCAATTCGTCGATGCATTTCGGCATTTTCATCCAAAAGAAAACGAGTATTCATGGTTTGGCAAGCAGAATGACGGTTATCGGTTTGACCATGCATTCATTTCCAAATCCATTCTCCCGCTCCTCAAAGCCGGCGCATACGACCACGAACCGAGATTACAAAAACTAAGCGACCATTCGGCCATTTGTTTGGAACTGGATAATTCGCAATGATTTCGGAAACATTAAAAGCTTATGCGTTCCTGTTGCACATATCGGGGGTCGGCGTATGCATCCAATGTTCCAAGAATTCAAGGATTTTTTGAAAGAATACAAAGTAATGGGCCTCGCGGTCGCATTCATCATCGGCGCCGCGCTCACTTCGTTGATTGGCTCGCTTGTTAAAGACATGATTATGCCCGTCGTCGGAGTTTTCATTCCCGGCGGCGCCTGGCAAACGGCTACACTTTCCTGGGGACCGCTCATGCTCAACATCGGCTCGTTCACGAGCGCCGTCATCAACTCATCATCATCGCGTTCGTCGTGTTCTTGATAGCGAAGTACATGTTCAAAGAGCAGAAAGTCGCAAAGAAGTGAAGCGATGCCGAACTACCTTGAAATTGAAGTAAAGTTTTTGGAAGTGAATGTTCCAAAAATGCGCAAGAAACTGCTTGAGTTGGGTTTCAAGCATTTCCCACGGGAATTGGAAGTCTATCAATATTTCGATTTTCCCGACAAAAGCGTTTCGAAAAAAGGTCTTTTGAGGATTCGAAAAGAGCACGGAAAAGCGATGCTCGTGTTCAAAACCAGAAAAAAGTTTTCGACAGCGAAAGAAATGTTCGAAACCGAAGTCGAAGTTTCGGACTTTGAAAAGACTGTTCAAATCCTGGAAGCGCTCGGACTTGAATGCGTTAGCGACTGCGAAAAGAAGCGGGAATCGTTCCAGAAAGGGAAATTTTCCGTCGAAATCGACACGTTGCCTGGAATTCCGGCATTTCTCGAAATCGAAGGTCCGAACATTTCCGAAATCGCCAAACTCGTTCAAAAGCTCGGACTCGAAATGAATGATGGAAAGAACTGGGGCGGCGGACAAGTGTTGAAGCATTACGGCATCGATATCGAAACAAAACGCGTGCTCAAATTCTAGGCTTTTTCGCCAATCTTTTGCATGACTTGCTCGTGCATGCGCTTGATGAAGGCCAATCGGCCTTCCTGGCGCAAAATATCCGAATAGCCTTGCGAGTACAGGTTGAACGCGAACGGAGAAGGCAGTTCCACGTCTTTCACCTTGACTTCAATTTTTTTCTTTTCCAGCCATTCGACCACTTTTTTCGCATTCTCGATTTCCATCATATCCTCCAAAACTTCTCTGCGCGTCTCGCGCAAAATCGGAAAATCGAGCGAAATTCGCCGAACCGCGGCAAGGAGTAGGCGAGAGTTCAACTGCTGACGCGAAGCGGTTTTTTGCCTTCCCTTGTACGAGCGCAAAATCATCAACGCGCGAACTGCGCAATGCCTGAATCGGCGGCGGAAGACTTCGGAATCGTTCACGATGGTTTCCATTATTTTGCGCAGTTCTTCGCTCTTCAACAATCCAAACGCTTGTTGGATGGGCAAGCGAGTGGGCGCGGAAAGAATGAAACCGGCATCGTCCAAAATGATTTCAACATCGTGGTGGACGAGTTTGGAAATGATGTACGCGAGGGCGCGAGACAGCGCATCGTTCACTCTCCTTCCGTAAAGCGAATGGAAAATCGCGTGCCGCTGGTCTTCGGTTCGATACACTTCAACCAAGAGTTTGGACTCGTGCGGAATTTCGCTGTACAAAAATTGTTGGCGAAAGTATTCGAAAATGGCTTGGGCCGCATTCTCGTCCACATACAAGTATTTGTGAATGAACTCGATGATTTCTTTCTTGGACTTTTTGGAAACTAAGTAATCGTTCAACAGTTTTCTGAATTTCTGGATCTCCAGCGCGAGGTCGAAAGAAAGGGGAAGCATTTCGGAAAACCAGGAAGGGATGGTCGGCGGACGGTGCAGGGCCGAGGTGACAAAGGCAGTCATTCCTTGCGCGTGGCGAAACACCCACGACTGGCCGCCCAAAACAAACACGTCGCCTTTCTTCAACCGCTCCAAAAAACCCTCGTCAATCGTTCCCACCGGCTGCTCGCGACCGTATAACTTTACCCGCACGCGCGACTCGTCGGGAATTGTTCCAATATTGGTCATGTACAGCACGCGTGCCAATTTTCCCCTCTTTCCGATTTCGCCTGTTTTTTCGTCAAACCATATCTTGGCATACACGGAACGCGATTCCAATGAAACGTAATCGCCGGCCAAATATCCGATGATATCGTCGAAGTCGGTTCGTTTCAGCGAATGATAGCAGTAACTCTTTCGAATCAAATTGAAAACATCCTCCGCCTGGCGCTTCTGGTCGATGGCGATGCCAAAAATGTGTTGGGCCATCACGTCCAAACAGTTTTGGGGAACGTGAATTTTGTCGATTTTTCGCTCGATGGCGTTTTTGAGCAATACCGAACATTCGACCAAATCGTCGCGGTCCAACACTACAATCCGGCCTTTCACGGTATCGTGCAAACGATGTCCACTTCTTCCCACGCGTTGCAGCGCGCGCGCTACGCTCTTGGGAGAGCCTAACAAAATGACCAGGTCGATGTAGCCGATGTCGATGCCGAGTTCGAGAGAAGTGGAAGAAACCACTACTTTCAGTTTTCCGGCTTTCAAATTGTTTTCCACCATCA
>CAZHUN010000016.1:0-1724 GCA_964535725.1 uncultured archaeon | reverse complement strand
TTTCGAACAATGGAATAGAATGCTTTCCAAAGAAATGCTTAAAAATTCGGCCTGGCAGTTGCTCGCGGTGTATTCGGGCTTATTGCTCGTCATTTCTCTTGGATTCTTGGACAAGTACGCGCTCCACTTCGAATGGCTCGCACTGGCCATTGCCGGACTGTTCTTGTACGCGGGAATGAAAGACAAAGGAACCGAATTCCTTTCTCCGCTCGCATGGAAAGCCCTTGCAGTGGGTTCCTTGGTCGTTGTGCTTGTTTCGAGAATCGTTCCTTTGCTAGCGCATAAGGTACAGTTAGGGTATGATTTTGGCATCTACTTGTATGCTTTTTCCCAACATGCAATGGTGTTTCCCAACATTTACTCCTCCCTGCTCCCGCATTGGATTTCCGTGTGGGGGGAATTGGGAAACTTTCTGCTCGGCGACTTGATTTCCCGTTTTGTTGCTCCCATTGTATTCCTGAATCCCTTGATGGTGGTTGCAGAGTTGGTATTGGGAATTGCAGTGTATTTTTGTGCCAAAATCTACTTTGGAGAGAAGGCGGCCGCGTTTTCCACGTTCTTCTACGCCATTTCGTTGATTCAGTTCCGCACCTTCGAATTGTTTTACTTGAAGAATGTGCTGGGAATGGCGTTGTTGTTAGGTTCATTGTACTTTTTGAAAGCGAAAAACCGCATCGGATTGATATTATGTGCGGGATTGCTGGCCGGGTTTCATCGTCCAACGTTTTTGGTGTTCGCGTTCGCGTATTTCGAGAGTTTTGTCGCGGAGTTTGAGGAATGGAAAAAGTATGTGGCGGATGGAGTGTTGATCTCGGTTTTCGTTCTGGCATTCTATTGGAACACGTTCGGAGAGTCCATTTTGGGGTTTTTGATTCCTTCGTTGGAGAATCCGGCGGCGGGAACGTTTATCAATTTTTTCACGTTCCAGTATTCCATTCTCTACTATCTTCCGTTCGCTGCGTTGGCGTTGGTTTTTTTGTTGTGGAAAGAGCGGAGAAATGTAATCGCGTGGACGACCGTATTCTTGCTGGCCGTGACCGCTTTCCAACTCATTTTCTTTGACCGTTTTTTGATCCACTTGGATTTGTTTTTGGTGTTGTTGGCCGGATTGGGAGTTTCGAAAGTGCTGGAAGCGGATTTTTCGAACCATTGGAAGGCGTTGGTGGTTGGATTGGTGATTGTTTCTTCTTTGCTCGCGCTGGGCGGAACCGTTTCCAATGTTCGACCGTTGATTTCAGAAAGCGAGTTCAATTTCATTCAAGAAATTTCCTTGCATTCCGAAACAAATGCGAAAGTGTTGGTGACTTCGAGCGTGTATTCTCCGTGGGTGTTGGGTTTTTCGGACCGGAACACCATCATGCCCGGCCTTTTTGAAGGGGATGTGTGGAATTTGCAAGAATGGAATACATTTTGGGATTCGAACAGTGCCGAGGAAGCGGTTAACTTGCTTTCCGTGTACGAAAAACCATTATACATCTTTGATGGCGCACAAGCATTGGGAAACAAGGAAAAATTCCAAAGTCCTTGTTTTTTCGTTGCCGCGCAGCAGGGAAATAGCGTGTTGTACCGGGTGAATTGCTGATGGGAAAATTTGGATGGAAAGAAAGTGGTTTTTCGTCGAACGCACAATCTAGTCCGTGGTCGCACGTGTTTTCTCTCGTGTTTCAGATTTTGCTCGTTTGTTTCTTGTTGTTGGTGTTGGGGCAAGAGTTTTTTCCGTTTTT
>CAZHUN010000015.1:0-8905 GCA_964535725.1 uncultured archaeon | reverse complement strand
GCATGACATCAATTCCCTTTTCTTTGGATATTCGAGAAAGGCCGGCATTTTGTAGGAACTTTTCGAGTTTGGGTTTGCAGTCTTTACAAAAATTGGCCTCTCTTTTGGCTTTTTCAACGCGGTCGTTTATTCCGATATAGCGCAAGGGACGAGTTCGGAATGAAATTTCAGGAATTTCTTTGGCAAGTCGAGAGTGGAATTGCTGTTGTTTCGAAAAGAATTCCGGCTCTATGGCGAAATTTTTAGTAGCGTCATAAAAATATACTTTGGAAATATCGAATTCTTTTTTCAATTCATCCACAAAGTCTTTGTATCGGAACGAATCGTACATTTTGTTTTCTTTGAGCGCGTGATAAAAATTGGAACTGTCGATAAACAATATGGCTCTTTTTTTGGGCATAAACAAGTATAAGCCCGGGTTTTCCGAAGAACCCCCGGGGATGCAATAAAGACTACCTTATGGATTCGTTCTTTAAATAGGTTATGTTAAAAAGTGCTGCCCGCCTACGATTGGCAAAACTACTAAATACTTCTTTGTTCTTAGGAAGTGCGTTCAAAATTCGGCGGCCTTTCTACTTGAAAGCCGATGTGAAACGTTGGGTCGACGGCCTTCTCCGCGAAACCCTTGCGTGAGTTTGCGACGCCTACGATCTTCGCTTCACTCGATCCTAGTGGCTCTCTCCGCTCAGGCTCGATTTTTTTCCCTTTTTTTTACGAAAAAAAGTTGGCCAGTCCAGCCAGCACGTTTGCAATCGTTACTTTGATTCCCGAAACCAGCCCGTTTCCCGACAATTTGATTTTTCCCGCCGCTTTCGCTTCCAAAAATGCTTTGGTCGGATTGGAAGATGCATCGATGCTTTCCAAAGTTGTTTGGTCGATGTACGCGTCCATGCTCGGATTTGAAAAACCCCCGCACGTCAAATCGTGCAAAAATCCTTTCTCCACTTTTCCGCCCACAATGACTGTACTATTATCATTCAACAAAACATGCAAGTTGGTGGTTTCTCCTTCGAAAAATTGTCCGACTGCAGAAGGCAGTGCAATCTTAGTATCTTCCAGAGAAGTTCCTGAAATCGTGACTTGCGTGCAGTCCAGTGATGCAAGCGCGAGCGATGCCACGAGCAAGAGCGCAAACAACGTGATTGGGAGTTTCATGTTTTTTTCCTTCAAATGAAACCGCTTTTCCGAAAGAGGAAAAGCGCGAGCCTGTTAATAGTATAACGCTTTCGAGCTTTTTATTCTTTTGCTTGGAACGCTTTAACCTAGCGCAATTCTTGGTGAATGCGACTTTCAGTCGCTCCGCGTTGCAAATGGTATTTGTTGTCCTTTTTTTTCGAATAGGGAACGTCGGGAATCGAGTTCATTTGTTCGAACACGAGCTGGCAAATCCGTTCCAACGGATGCAATACAATCGGATAGGGGGAAATGTTGTGCAGTTCGAGGGTCAAATGTCCTGCAAATCCCGGATCCACGTATCCGGCAGTCGCGTGCACAATCAATCCAATCCTTCCCCAACTCGAGCGTCCTTCCATGCGCGCGACGAGGTTTTCGGGAATTGCCACTTGCTCGATGGTTGTTCCCAACACAAACTCTCCGGGATGGATAACAAAGCCTTCTTCGCGAGACACGTTCACTTTTTCTGTGATTTCTGAAAATCCATTCTTCAAGTTCAACGTGTCAATGGCTTGGATTTTGTGGCGCAAAAATACGACAAAATCGTGTCCAAGCCTCAAATCCATGCTACTCGGGCCGATTTGCAAGTCCAAATCAAGTTTTGGCTCTCCCTCTTCGACAAAGACTGCCTTTTGTTCTTGGACGAGTTTTCGAATTTCATGGTCGCTCAAAATCATTTCTCGCACGTCCTCAAACGATTTCTTTTCCCGTCACGGCGTCGATTTTGATAGTTCGAGATTTTCCTTCCAATTCCAATTGGGCCTCGTACAACGGACGGTGTACGATTTCGACTTTTTTGACAACCACAGACGGCCACAACTTTTGCAGTACTTCAACCACTTTTTGCTTGGAAACGTTTTCCCGCTCCAATCCTGCTGCCGACACTCGCACGAATTTGGCTTTGGCCAAGGATGCGAGTTTTGGATGGCGCGGAGAAGGGGGCAATTCGAATGGTTCTGCCAACACGTAGCGCGTGATTCCGTTCTTTTCTTCCCCTTTCAACACTCCTTTTGCCGCCAGCGATTCTGCAATCTTTTTCCCTTTCTGCTCGTTCTCCGCCTTCAACCTTCCGTCTTTCAAAATGTCTTTCACGACTTTCAACTCGTCTTCGTTCAACTCGTACAATTTGCTCAACCCGCGGCTTTCCGAAAACCCGTTCTCTTCCAAGTGTAAGAATTCCCCCGAAACACTGTCTACAAAACACTCGTTTTGCGCGAACTCGTTCTTGTGATTAAATTCGTTGTACGACACTTTCCACAATGCGCGGTACTTCAATTCCACGTTTTTCACAGTTTCTTCTTTTCCAAAAAGTCCCAGCATTTTTTTCTTGCGCAATCCATTCACCAACTGCCGCGCCCTTCCATCCGCCACCAACGGCGCCAACGCCACCAATTCGGTTTGCTCTTCTCTGGTTTGCGGAATTTCTTTCTCCATCGCTTCCGCGCTTTCTTCCACGACTTCGGCGATGGATTTCATCTCTTTCTGTGGAATGACTTCTTTCAATGTCAGCAATTGTGCGGCTTCGTCATACTTGGCGCCCGCCTTCACCAAACTGTCCAAAATTTTGGCCACTTTCGTTTTTCCTTGATACTTTGAATTCAGCGTGTCCACCAACGCTTGCAACTCATTCAATGCCAGTTGTCCTTCTCTCTTCAATTTCGCCTGCGCCATTTCGAAACAGAGCTTGTCGATTTGTTGCGAATCCAGAGATTCCACATTTTCTGTGGTGGTGGCATCGCGGCCTTCGTGCTGAGACATGCGCGGGCGAATGCGCATGACAAACGCGCGCGACGTTTCTTCGGCGCGGTCTCCAGACAGCGCGACTCCTACGGGAAGGGTTTTCAAAAACATGGGCCGCTTGTACTTCAACGGAATGATGGTCGGAGTGCGCTTGAATACTGCTTTGATATCATCATCGAACACCAACTTGTGCGACATGATGATGTCCAACTGGCTCAACACTTTCGTGTCAATCGCTGACGGCTGTTGCGTGGCAAAAACCAAACTCAATCCCGGCCTTCTTCCTTGCTTGACATATTCGACCAACGCACTTGAAGCCGGAGTCCGCTGGTTTCCTGCCGGAATCAGGGTGTGAGCCTCATCAATAAACAACCAAGTGGGCGGAACTTCCAATTCGAGCATTTGATCCACGTCCATTTCTCTGAATTTTTTCGCCGCCTCTTTTCGCGTCGAAATCTTTCTTGCAGCGAGCAACCGCCTCGCCAACACTCCAATGACGAGCGCAGTGACAGAATCGTCCAAAAAGCTCGTGTCCAAGATCGTCATTTGCCCTTCGCGCGACAATTCGGCCAACGGCGTTCCTTTTTCGTCGAAAATTCCCCACGCTTTGGCAGCTTCAAACCGCGAAACCAGAGCGCGGATCGAATCCTGCTTATACCCTTTCTCGCGCGAATTCAATTCCGCATCTTTTTCCAGACAATTTGAAATGTCGTCCAGCGAATACTTTTTTTCTTTTCCCGCCACTTTCTGCCCTTCAACAGTCTGGTACCCTTTTTCGACTTTTTTCAACACCTTGTCCAACAACAATCCAGTTGGAGAAAAACGGTCAATGCCGTATGTTAAACACCAGTCGTCGGCCGTCAACAATGAAGGCTGCATGGAAAAAGTGGCATCGTACGTGTTTTGCGGAACTTCTTTCGCCACGCCTTGCGGAATAAACACTTTCAAATTGGTTAGTCCATTTGGCATCAAACCCCAACTCGCTAACGATTCCAGCTCTTTTTCTTCGCGGTTGGGGTGTTTCATGCTCCAAAACACGCCAATCGGATCAATGACGACACAACCGACTTGCGGATTTTTGATAGCGAGTTCTTCGGCAATCACTCCCATTATGTAGCTTTTACCCGATCCGCGGGAACCGCAAATGAAAACAACGTGCGGGTTCAACGAGTCCATGTAAACGTTTTTCTCGTTCAACTCGTTCTCGGCCACTCTCCCCAAAAACAATCCGCCTTGCGTCCCATACTTTTGCAACACGCTTTTTTTTCTTCCAATAAACGCGTTTCCTTTGTCGTCTTCCAAAAACTTCAACGGCACGGATGCTTTTTCGCGAAGTTGAACCGACTCGTCTCGCGCTTTTTTCAACATCGTGCTTTTGACTTCTTCAGGGTCAAAATCGTCTTTCTCTCCCTCTTCTTCGCCGCCATACTCTTCTTCCAACGCCTCTTCGACAATGTCTGCCTCTTCTATCCCTTCTTCCTTTTCCACATTCTCGTGCGCGACAATGATGTTTTCTGGCATCTTTTCCGCAGCCATCCTCGTTTCTCTCCAATTGTGCGGGCGATAGATGTCAGTCTCTTCTTGCCCTTCATACTCTCCCGCCACGTGCACTGTGAAAGGCTTCAAGTCTTTAGGGGTTACGATTTCCGTGTCCGCATTTCCAACTTTGTCGTGCTTTTCTGGGTTTCCCATTTCCGGAAGCTTGTACGATTTCTTGGGCTTGACAATTTCTGTTTCCGCATATTCCAAGACTTTTTTGCCATCCACTTCTTTCTCTTCTTTGGCCGCTCTCGCAGTTCGGCCTTTCTTGCGCTTTTGTTTCAAGATTTCGTCCGCGCGCTTGACCGCTTCTTCTGGATTCAATGCGCTGCGCTCTCTCTCGATTTTGGGCTCTTTTTCCTGCGCGCGGATGATTTTTTTCGCTTCCGCCAAGGCTTTTTTCACATCGATTTGCTGTTTGGGGCCTTTTTCGACGCCCAATTCTTCAAAAACGTCCGGTCCTACGCCTGGCAATTCTTCCAGCTTTTTGAGCCTTTCTCGATTGTACGCGTCCAATTCTTTTTCTTCGGCCATGAAACCATTCCGTAGGTTTGTTCTGGCATAGCCATCTTCGCCTTTTGGCTCGATGCCACTTACTCTGCAATCCTTACCATTTTCCGCCTTATTAAGGTTTGCAAGTTCAAAGCCCGAATCGTTTAAAAGCCGATTTCGCTCGGCTGGCACGATGTCGGACGTTCTTCGAACGTCCAACTGTCATCGCATCCCTATACTTTAAATAGATTTAAGCGCCTGATTAGAACATGAACTACGCCAGTGAGTGTCTTTGGCGCCAGTCGCGCTCTTTCTAGTCCAGTCATTGTTGGCAGTTTTTTCGAACATTTTTTGAACACAGGTGAGGTCATAGCGTAACCTGGTAGCGCGGTTGGCTCCAGAAGGCCTTTTCAAAAAAGGCCTGCGAAAACCGCTTCGCAGGGCCGAAAAGTTCTGGAACGACCAACAAGTCGGGGTTCAAATCCCCGTGACCTCAATCAATATTTTTTTTATAATTCGAGTGGACCCACCGGGAATTGAACCCGGATCTCGTCCTTGCGAAGGACGCATCCTGCCGGTAGACTATGGGCCCTGACCGTTGCGCTGGTCAATGACGCGTCCAATCTTCGGTCCCGCCTCGATTGGACTGGTGCGCATCGCTGGTGCGGCGTTGTAGAAATTAGCCTGCGCAAGGTTTTTTAGGCGCTTGTTCGGCCTTTCAAGAGATGATTCGAATCAAGTGGTTGTGTTGTTCGAGCGAGATGGTTCCGCGCATGTATTCGAGTTTGATGATGGGTTCGTATTTTGTTCGAGTTTTGTCAAACTTTTTTGTTGAAATTCTTTGAGCGTTTCCAATCGCGCGCTCTTTTTCGATTTGGACGAGCGCATTTAGCGTGAAAAAATCAATGGGTTGAGAGCGCAGTTTGTATTTTGCGTCCCTTTGCAACAGCTTTTCGGCCATATTGCGTCGGTCGCGTTCGGAAAGGACTTCGTTTTGGGGTTGGAGAGAATAATGGCGCATTCCGGGCATGGTTCTGTTGGTCAGTTCGTAAAACTTGTTTAATGCCGCGATGTCGGCGTTGCGGTTTTGTTCTTCTTTTTGGGCAATTTCTTCGTTTTCCAAGCGCTTCAACCATCGAATGGCGCGGGCGTGTGCGGTTTCCAAAACTTTCGCTTGCAGCATTGGATTGGAAGCGGCTCTCCTTACTACCTTGTCGAATAATTGGGTTTTTCTCGTAAATTTCGCGCGTTTGTTCCACTGGCCCCATTTCTTGACTTTTGTTGCCATTCAGAATGTAGTGTCCGTGGAATTATTTAAACAAGTCGCCAGTCCGAGGGCAGGTTTTCGAATAAAAAGAAAAAAAATCAGGCCATGCAATGTGCTGGCAACAATGGGCGGGCTTTAGTAGTTTCCGCGGGGCTTTTTGTGTTTTTGGTAGCAGTCTCGGCAATAGACAGGCCGTGATCCGTCTGGTTGAAAGGGCACTTCGCATTCCTTTCCGCAGTCGGCGCACGTCGCCTTGAACATTTCCCGGGGTCCGCCAAAATTTCGATCCATTCTATTTTTCACCTTTTTTTGATTGAAAACTCTTCGAGCTTCTGCATATGTAGGGAATGGAGGGGTTTATTACTTTGTCCTTTCGCACTTTTGTCCAAGAAAGTGCGTTGTTTTGTAAGTTTATGTAGCCGGCTCGCAAACTATTTAAACTCGTTGGGCATCAAAACATTCAACGGTATTGGGAGTTAGAGAGGTAAGTCATACTGCAATTTCGATTGCAACTCCCTGGCTTACCTTCTCTTCATACTTGCTATTTTTTCCACTTTGGAAATGCGTATTGTTTTTCCTTGTATTGGACGCCCACACTATACTTTTCCGAGGGACTGCTAGGCTTTCTCAATTCGACTATGGATTGCACGAATACGTTCGCATTTTGCGTCCCGAAAAAGAATTGTTTTACCCTTTCCAATAGCGTCCCTCCTGGCGTGTGTGCGTCCTTCTGTTTCGTCCCACGTTGGAAAATGCGGCCAGTCCGCATCTTTTCTTTGGTTCGTACATACTCGATTGGAGGATTGTGAGCCAGTTTGATTTCGGAAGGCTCGAGCTGCTCACGTTCGGGAACGCGCGTTTTCCACCATGTCAAATCCGAAACCCTCACGTTGTTGACAGTCTTGTGCCCAGACGCTTCGAACACATTGGCTTTTTTCTCCTCGGCGAGCGCAATCATCCGCTTGACGGTGTGCTCGCGCTCTCTCGCCTCGTTCCTAATTCTTTCCAGTTTTTTGGCTCTCATCCAAACTCATTTAACTATCTCCTGCTTTATTAGTCTTTTGCCGCGGGGGTGGCAGAATCTGGTAAATGCGCTCGCCTTGAGGGCCCATTGCGTAGGGCCGATTCGCGTACCATCTTCACTGACGCTCGATGGTACGAGTTTCGCAAAACGCACGGTCGAGCAAGCGAGTTCGCGCAAGCGAGTAAGGGTTCAAATCCCTTCCCCTGCGCTTCGACGATTCAGATCGTCGGTCACGGCGTCCAATCTTCGCCTGCCTCGATTGGAGTGGCTTGCGTTCAATACGAGTCGAATACGATTTCGGCCTTGGCCATTTTTTGATAAAATTCAACTTCCGGCTTTTGCTTTCGCGCTTCGTAAAAAATCTGGTCCAATCCCGTCCAAGCCGTGAACCATCCTGCCGGTTCTAAAATCACGAGCATGATTTCCAACATTAAATTGGCCGGCTGGCTGTACACGATATACGCCGCGCTCACCAACAACGTCATTCCCAACACCGCCATTCCCGCGCCTACTTCGACGATTTTTTTCTGCTTTTCCGCTTCAATTTGGGCGTGTTTTTTGAAATGGTCTTTCAATCTCCGCTTGATCAACTCTTCGTGTTTCGAATCGCGCAACAGCGCGGGCTGTAAAAACCGCAGTTGGAGCATTCCCGGATTGATTTCGCGCGTTGCCTTTCGCGCTTCGAACAAAAAATCGTCCGACAACGAGCGTTGATGATACGGCCTCGGATCAAAGTCGGAAAAAATGTCGTCGTAATGATCCAACCACAGCGAAACTTCGCTCTTTTGCAAGAGCTTTTTCTGCTCTTCGCGCTTGACTTCAACTTTGGGCGACAGTCTGGCTTCTTCCGGCATGCAATTCTTACGAAATGCGGGATTAAAAAACCCTCCGAACGTGGGCGGAAAACTCTTTCTCTCAAGGCCCAAAACCGCTTTTAAAACTCTATCGCGCCCTCTTATTTCAGTTAGTGCCGCGGGGGTGGCAGAGTGGTCTAATGCGCACGCCTGGAAAGCCGGTTGCGTCCGGCTATGACGCGTACGATCTTCGCAAACGCTCGATCGTACATGCTTCGAAAGAAGCCGTCTCCCAGCCAGCGTGTTCCCTTACGGGAGCGCGAGTTCGAATCTCGTCCTCCGCGCTATTGATTTTGGAGTAATGGAAATGACACATTGGGATAAAATCTACAAAAATTTTCTAAAAACTGGAGACAGGTATGCTACTCTTGGCGAACCAATTCATCCGGAATTGAAGCGATTGCTCGCGCGTTCGACTTTTGAAAAAAAGCGCGTTCTTGATATTTGTTGTGGTGAGGGAAAATATTTGGCCTTTCTTGAAAGGAAAGGCTTCCAAATAGATGGAATTGATTCAAGTGCCCTTGCAATAAAAATGTCTCGAAAGCGGGTCAAATCTAAAAAAGCAATCAAAAAAGCAGACATGTTCAAGTTCAAAATTCCCAAAAATCGCTACGATTTAATTATTTCAATCGCGGCTATTCACCATGGAAGAAAGCCCCCAAGTTCGAGAACTATTGCAAAAAATCTATCGCGCCTTACTTCCAAATGGTAAAATATTCATCACGTTGCCAACCCTACGCGGAACAAACACACTCGTACTCAGAAGACCATCGCAAAATCGCTCCTGGGGTCTTTGTTCCATTAACAGGGCCTGAA
>CAZHUN010000014.1:0-3145 GCA_964535725.1 uncultured archaeon | reverse complement strand
TTCGGGAGGCGATCAGAATGGGAGCGGAAACGGGAAAGCAGGTGGGTTGACGTCTCCGTTTGGTGCGGGCGGAGTTGTTCCAGGTTCGTTGTTGGGAACGGTTTTTGGAAACAGTTTGGGAAAGGGAACGATTTCGGACGTGATTGCCGGAGGATTGAATGCCGTGTTTTTGGGCGCGCCTTCGGTATTGGCTCCTTGGGAGTTTTTAATTTTGCTTATTCTTGCGTTGATTGCCGCAATTGTGTGTTTCAAATTTTCTCCGCACGTGTTGTTCGAAGAATTGCTCGTTTTGGAGCCGCAAGAAGAGCGAAAGCGCAATGCGGTGAAGATTGCCCTTTCTTTGGTATTCTTTTTCCTTCCTTTTGGCGTTTCCGTGTTTTCTTTCGCGGGAGCGTTGGTTGTGGGAATTGTCGAAATTGCTTTCTGGCCGTTGATGTTGTATGGAAGGCAGTGGTTGGAAAAGCGCGAAGCCGAAAAAGAGCTCACTGTCGAATAGCTGGCGCGCTTTTCGCATGAAAGGCCGCTTTAAACGCTCGAATCGTTTATTTTTTTCACGCTTTGCATGAACTGTTTCAACGCGGTGCGGAATTTTTTGTCGTTGGGTTCGGAAATGTTTCCTTCCTTGTACAACAAGATGAAGCGGATGAATTCTCCTTGCAGTTCGCGCAGGCTCGAATCTTTTTCGTGCATTTTGGCGAAAAACCCGAAAAACAACTCTCCCATGTTGGCCGGCGAAATCCCGTCCAGTGCATTGAAGCTCTGGTCGCCAATCTCGTACGTTTTCACCAAATTCTTCGCCGAAACAACCGCTTCCATTTCCCTACACCATATATAGGTAGCAACATATGGGGATGGTGTATTTTTAATGAGACTTGAATGGTTTAAATCCGATCTTCGAGCGCGGCCGCGATGAAAGGAAGTGCGATGGTCGCGTCGCAGTAGATGTTTTGAAATTTTCCTTTCGCTTCCAATTTTCCCCACGAAATGCCTTCTTTCAATTCCGCCCCGCTCGAGCCTCCGAACTGCGGAATGTCTGTGGTCAATTGCACGGCGTACTGCGCGGGTTTTGGAGAGAATTGCAGTGCTTGTTGGATGAAGTTTTTCGGCACTCCGCCCCCGACATAAAAAACGCCCTTGCGTTGCGCATCCCACGCATATGCAGAAACTTCGTCCAAGTCCTTGAACGGGTCGTGTTTCAATTCTGGAAAATTCCAATGCACTTGCATTCCCATTCCCGAATCCGCGAGCGCGGGACAATAGATTGGAATCTTTTCTTTCGCACAGGCGCGGAGGATGCTATTTTTGTCTTTCAATTTTTCTCCCAACTTCCACGCGATTTCGTTCGAAGAAACATTTCCCAGCATTCCTTTCAACGCTTTTCGCACGTGCTGTTCCATGGCCGGATACGCTTTCCCTTGCAAGTAGGAATTGTACACCCTGTCCAGATTTTTCTTGCGCAGGATTGCGTCATCGGCCTTTTCGTCTCCTTGCAAGTGCCAGTATCCCAACGCTTCCGCCAAGTCGTGCGTGAGCGTTGCTCCCGTGCACACGACCACGTCAAAGTAGCCGCGCGCGAGCATGTGCGAAAGAATGTTTCGCATGCCTCCGGGAACCATGGCTCCGGCGAGTCCGAAAAATCTCGTGCACTTTTTGTCGGCAATCATTTCTTCCAATATCGAAATTCCTCTTCCGAGCGCAACGCTTCCCATGACTCCGGTTTTTTCCATCTCTCTCGCGAGCGCGTCCACGTTCATTCCTTTGCGGATGCGCGCGTGCCGGACGGGTTTGAAGGGCATGCAGTATTTTGGGCGGAAAAACGTTTTTATAGGGAGAGCGCATAAAAATAGCATGCGTTGGCTTTTGGCGTTCGCGGTTCTTGCCGTCGCGATCTTGTTCGGTTGTTCCCAGCCCGAGCCCTTGCAGCCGCCAGTTTCGGTTGTCGAGTTGGACGATTCTCCGTTCGGTTTTCTAGGCGCGGAAGCGATTAACGTTTTGCAATCGAATGCGGATTATGGTTTGGAGTTGGAGGATTTGAACGTGCACTGGCTTCGCCCTGCCCCCTTGGGGAGCGTGATTTGGGACCGCGTTGAACCTTCTCGCGGCCAGCTGGATTGGAGCGAATTGGATGCACACGTGAAAGAGGCGCAAGCGAATGGAATACAATTGATGCCCAACATTATCGGAACCGCAAAATGGGATTACGCTTCTTGCCATGGAAACGCGATTTTCGGAAACGCGATTGGCCAGCCAAATGCGCCGTGGTGCGGCGATGGAATTTGCGGTCCTGTGGAACAACAGCAAGGATTTTGTCCGCAAGACTGCAATTCTGGTCAAACTTCTTCCGGACAAACTCCGACCCGTTCGGGAAAAAATCCAATCTTGAAACCCTGCGATTTGCAAGAATTTCGCGCTTTTGTGCAAAAAGTGGTTGAACGCTATGACGGCGACGGCGTGCAAGACATGTCCGGACTGAAATACGGAGTGAAAGTGTGGATGGTGCACAACGAGCCCGACTTTTCTGGCGTGTTTTGGAGCGACACTCCCGAAAACTTTGCCGACACGTTCCAAGCTGCGGCCGAAAGCATCAAAGGAGCGGATTCTTCTGCTGTAGTGGTGATGGCGGGAACTGCGGGAAACCTCGAATCCTTGCTCGAATCTGGCGAGACTTCTCCTGTTCTTGTTTTTCCTGTCGTCAAATCGCGCGAACAAGGCAAGGACGGTTTTTTCGTCCGAGTGTTCGCGCGTTTAAAACAAAACAAGTTCGACTTTTCCAATTTGGACGTTGTAGATTTTCACTTGTTCGAAAATGCGAGTGCTAACTACAAACAAATCCCCTATTTTGTGCAATACTGGAATCGCTTGCTTCAAAAATATGACACGAGCGCCAAAATTTGGAGCACGGAAATGGGTACTTATTCCGGAAGCGTCGAGCTCGTCGAATTTCAAGGCGGAGTGGGAGAATTTTCCGAAACCCATCAAGCGCAAGAGTTGGTGAAATTGTACGCGTTTGGAATGGCGAATGGCGTGGAAAAATTGTTTTGGGTCACGTTGCAGCAAGACGACGGCTCTGGCTATTTTGGAAAAACTGGGCTGATTTTTGCAGACGGTTCGAAAAAGAAGGCCTATTATTCTCTCAAACTTTTGG
>CAZHUN010000013.1:0-13237 GCA_964535725.1 uncultured archaeon | reverse complement strand
ATGGTGCTCATTGTTTTTCCATGGCTGCAAGTGGGGTTGTTGTACTATATTTTCTTCAGCTAACCCCAACAACCTTTAAATAACGCCTAGGCTTTTATTCTCGAAACGCATTCTTCCCCTATCGGGTGCAGAACGTGAACGTCAGAATTTCTATCGCCTTTACTTTATTTTTGCTCTTTTTTCCCACTTTCGGCCTCGCCATTCCAGACGGCAAAATCGAGTTTGTCGACCAGATTGTGGACTCGTCCGCCAACAATTCCACTCCCACTCCAACCGCTTCGCCAACCCCTGTTGTGCAACCGCTTTCGGGAACATTGCCTTCCGATTCCATTCCCACTGCCGAACAAGCCCCGTACACGTGCCGTTTGACGACCCTTTCTTCCGAAGAAGCCTCGAACTTGCTCCAATTGCGCAAAGACGGTCAAACCTTCAAAGAAGTCAATTCGGATGATGGTGCCGCGAACAAAAACCGTGAAGAGATTACAAACGATTCTGTCATCATTCCTGATGCGGATGGAAAAACCGCGTTGAAGGAAAAACTGCCGAATACGAAATTGTTCGGCGCGGACGACGTGGCTTTTTTGAACAACATTTCCAGCCAGGGAGGATTCTCGTACGGAATCATTTTAGATGAGACTCTAAGAGTAGGACGTTGCAAGGGAGACGTTCCGTGCTACACTTCTTCTCCCAACACTTCCATTCACTTTGACGGCGCGGGAATCTCTTCGACTGTCAAAAACGTGTGGACCGACATTTCTGGCGCGCAAAAACCCGAAGGCGTCGACCAAGACACGCTCGACTACTTGACCGAACAAGCCGTGAAAGACAAGTCGAGCGAGCAAGTGTTGACCGGACAATCGTCGACTTCCAATCCGCCCAATTCGACAACTTCAGGCACTTCATCCAACCCTTCTCTCCCTTCGAGTTCCAACACATCGACTCCCACTTCTCCGCCCGCGAAAGAGCCCCAATCTGTGAAAGAACTCACCGACCAAGTCAAGCCGGAAGTAAATGGAACCCAAGTACAGCACATAGGCGGAAAAGAGTTGGACAATGTGGTTACTGCGGATTCTTTCGAAGCGCGAATGCAATCTCCCGCCACCAATCCCGCATTCCGCATTTCAATGTATTCGTTGTTCGACAAGTACTACAATTCGTGGTTCAGCGCGGAAATGACCTTCACCAGTTTCGGTCCCACGTTGGTTGGAAAAGCAGGGCGGGTTTTTCGCAAAACGACCGGCAAAGTCGTGTGGCCGTGGAAAGACAGCTATGTAGCGTTTAAAGACAAGACGACTTCGGCATTCGCTTCTCCGCTCGCGTTGGGAGGAAAACAGTACGCGCAACGTTACGAAAAGCGGAATCGCAACAAAGGGTTTGGAGAGATTTTGTACGGATTTTTTACGGGCGAACAAAAAGTGTTGGAAGCGGGAGGCTCGCAAGTGTACGTGGACAGCATGTTTGTCAAAGGCGGAAAGTTGTTCGAAAGCGGTATATCTAAAGACCCGGAACTGCGCAAGGAATTCGTCAACCAAGTCGACGACATCTACCGTTATTCGAAGATTTCCGCCATTTCCGAACAAGTGGCCCAAAGAGATTACAAGTTGGCCATTGCAGAAGCGGACAGGCTTGCCGACCAGGCCGCGAAAGCCTTGGCCCTACAAAATGCGCAAATCGATTATGGAAAAAAGATCGCGTCCATCATGTCGGATTACGATGCGGCTTCCGGCGCTCACTTGGATTTTCCCAAATTTTGGCTCAGTACGGATTCGCGCTATAACTTGAAATCCTATTATGTGAAAACCCATGACGGGCGGTTTATTCCCATCGACTTTCAAAACACGCCGAGCAAGATTTTGAAAGAATTCCAAGAAAATGGCGGGTTTGTCGGGCAAAACTTTGCCACTTCGGGCAGGGCGCTCGAACTGTATTTGCCCAAACTTTCCACTCCCTTGCCCCCCATCGCCAAAGCCGATTTGGAAGCCGGAATCAAGCTGGGATACTATCCCGACACGTATGTCAAATTGCCGGATGGAAAGGTTTTGAAAGTGACGAACGAAAACATTGCCGCCATCAAAGACAGCACGCGTACGGCGACTGTCGAACTCTGGAAGGGAGAAGAATTGACGGCAGCCACGGAACCCGCCAAATTGTTGAGCGGAAGCATGGCTGCGACGAGCATCATCGGCGAAGATTATATTCCGAACCGCATTCGCCAGACGGTTCCGGACGCGATTTTGAAACTGCGCACGCGCTTGGAAAGCGATGGCTGGAGCGGAAGATGGTATTTCAATTTTTTGGACCAGCAAGCCGCGAAAGAACAAGACTTGGTCAAAAAGTACGTCACTTCTCTCGCCGGAGCCGCGGAATGGACGGCAAGGCCGTTGGCGTTCTGGTATTTGAAGCGCGCCGAAGTCGGCCCTTTTTCTCTCGGAAATTGGTCGGCGTACCAATTGCCGGAATCGTGGAGTAGCGTCGTGTTCAACACTTCCGAAGGCGACGTGTACAACGACGCGTTCGTAGACTTTTTCGCCAACGCGGGAAGCGACGAAGGGGATTTGTTCCAAGCCGTATTGCAAAAAATGCCGTACACGTTCTTTCCCTCGCAAGTCATCCAACAATGGCCAGCCGGAAAAACAGCATTGGACGCTATTTTCAACAACAAAGGCCGTGACACAGTGGGCTCTATAGGATTATTGCTCATTGGACAAGACAAGTGCGAAACGTGCCACTTTTCTCTCCCGGTAAACAAGGGAATTCTCGCCCCGCGATTTTCTTCCGACCAGCGGCTTGATGGACATTTGTTCGAATACAATCCCGAAGAAAAGGACCAAACTTTGATTTCTTTCGCCCACCATACGAACATTTCTGGAGAAAGCAAGAGCGCTTCCGACCCCCAAGCCATTGACTTGGTGCAAGCCCAGCGGGATAAAACAACTTGCGCGGACGCGGTGAAAAAAGTGCCCTTGTTCGGCTATATTCCTTTTGGCAACAGCCCGCAGCGCGTGGGATTCGCGCTTTCCGCGGCCGAAAGCGCGGGCTATGTCGTGTTTGGCCCGTATGGAATCCTTGGAAGCATAGCCCAACAAGCCTCTCTCGCTCCAGAATTGAACGACTGTGTGGACGACAAGGAAGGATATTACACCCACTATTACGCTCCGGCTCCGGACGAAAGCAAACAGGCTTCGAGCGCGAAAGAATTGGGAAGTGTTAGAGTGGCCAATATCGTCGAACAAGGCCAAAACGTGGCCGCGAGCGTGTTGAACGGTTTCGCGCAGGACAAGACCTCTTCCACGACACCCACTGCCGAACCCCAAGGCGGAAAAGGAGTATTGCAAAATTCGTTGGACGCCATCAAAGAACAAACCCAGACTTTGGCCAAAAAAATCGAAGAAAAAGACATCGTCCAAGCGTCCTTGTTCACTTCCGGACTCGCGTACGGGGGAACGCAAGGGTCGAAATTCTTCTGGCTGTGGATGCAGCACCCCGGCACTCCGTTGAAATACCGCACGCAAGGCGAAATCAATTTGGTTAGTACGGACGGCAACAAAGTCAAAATCGATTTGAAAAACGGAACGATTTCCAAAGACGGAAAAACCCTCGTCAAAAACCCTGACTTGGTTCGACTATCGTCCACAGACTTGTCCATTCCCGCGTACGAAGTTCCCCAACGCGTGACTGGCTTGACATTGCCCGGAACCGATACTGTCATGATTGAAGTGAGTGCGGGCGGAGAAGCGTTGGTCAAAGACGCGCGTGTGCTGGATTGTTTCAAGCAAGCGGTAAAGGCACAACACGATTACGACATGACTTCCGACAACTTGCAAGAATCGTTTGGAAAAGTCAACTCAGTCGAAACCGATTTGGACACTGTCATTCCTTCCGGAGATTCGATTGTTGCGGAAGGAAAAGTCCGCTTCACTGCCCAAGGTTCGGATTCAAAAATCAACATTCGCGGAAACAGGGTTACAGAAGTCGTACAGTCGAAGAATGGGGAAAACTTGAAAGCCAACGTGGGAAATTTGGACAGCATCCAGTTCAAGAACGGAGTCGCTGTCTACAAGCCAGAAACCAATGAATTGTTGATTTGGTTGAAACACAACGAGCAAGCGCTGTTGCGCGACAAGGACGTTTCCGGACTCAAAGCAAAGTTAACTACAGTCAAAAACCCGAACACCAATTGTTCCGAACCCGCCATCGACTTGAGTGCGATCGCCAATGCTTCCAGCGACCAATCGCAAGCGCGCGTGGACGCTTTCAACAAGAGCATCGCAAAACAAGGCCCGTTCCAAGTCTTCGACACTGACAAAAAAACCTTCATCTTGTATGCAGACGCGGAATGCAAACCCCATTTCAAAATCATCGACAAGGTTTCGGGACAAATTTACGACCAAGCCATTGATTCCATCACACAAACCCCCACGGGAGTGGAAATCAAGACTGCGGACGGAAAAACCCACGCACTTGATTTCAGCACGGAAAACGGCAAACCGATTTTATCCTATAACGGCGATCCCCAAGTGTTGCGCGTCGCGCAAGGGCCGAATGGAAGCTTCTACTACGATCCCGAAAAGGGATTGTGGTATTCGGAAAACGGTCAGCTCTTGCCCATGTTGGAAAGTTTCAAACAGCAAGGGTTGTCCGCGCAAGTCAACCCCAATGGTTCGGTGAGCGGAGTTCCTTCGAACAACATTTTCTTCAACTCGGGAAAAGATGCTGGCGGAACAGGAAACCCGTGGAACATTCCTTCCCTGCCCCAAGAAACAATATTGCTCGCCCTGTTCATCGCTTCCCTGATTGGCGCGTTTATGTTCATCCGCGTCAGTTCGGGAAAAATCAGAACTTGATTCCCTTTTTTTCCATGTCTTTTTTGAATGTTTCGAATTTTTTTCTCGCTTCTTCTTTGTTCTTGTTCAAATTTTCCAAAATGTAGGCCACTTCCTTGTCGCTTGAAAGGCCTGCCCCCAACACTTTGAACTTGTTTTCCTTGCCCAACGCGTCTTTCCACGACTTGTACTTGAACAATGGAGCGGGCGTTTTCAACAACAACGCTTCCGTCCACCACAACATGCGCGCAATCTTTTCAACCACCCACGCGGGCCACACATACTTGTACTCTTTCGCTTTTGCAATTCCCTTGAACCCGTACTTTTTGTAAAAATCGCGCTTGGCCTGCAATAACGCTGTTGTTCCTTCAATCGCGTTCAAACTCGCTTCCAAGTCGAGAAACTGTTTTCTCAATTCCCGAAATCTTTTCAACTGCTTCTCTTTCTCTCTTCCCTTCAACTCTCCCCCAAGCCATTCTTGAAACATCTCTTCCCCGCTCTTGTCCCTTTCTTCTTTGGCTTTTTCGCTGAACGCCAAATCCTTTTCCTTCAACCCGCTCTCGCGCTCGACTACGATGCGAAGTTCGGGCATGGAAATGTTTACGATCGGAGAAGGAACGTGAATAGTTGGAATGCGCAAACTTTTCGCGTTCACATTCAATATCTGGTTGCCTGGCTTCACGCTTTTGTAGAAGTGCTGATGTTGGCTGGGGCTGGTAATATGGTGTACGACACTCGAAGACTTTGGGGTTCGCGGTTTGTGCGGGCGAGAAACCATTCCTTCACTTCTTTTTCTTTTTCACTTCAGGAGCGGGATTATAGGTTACGTTCATGGTTTGGTCTCCGCCCACTTTAGACGCTTTTGGAAACTGTCCCGAATAGTGCGTGTGCGAGCTTGCCCCAACAATGTTGAAGAACGGCGAAACTTCGGGCTTTACCGCGCGAACCCTTGTAACAGGCTTGGGTGCTGGCCTACGTTTGGCAGGTAGGATTCCCTGGGAATAGGTTCGCGTAACCGTTGTTCTCTTTTTTCCCCCACCAATTGTTCTCCCTTGACGGATTGTTTTGGTTATTTTGGTCTTGCGTGCGAGTACCATATGTTTTTCCTCCTTTTCACGTGTACATGGGCGTGCGGTCTTGCATTTCGGAAACGCTTTCTTGCGTCTCTTTCAATTTTTGAAGCTGTGCCACTAACGTTTTTTCCATTTCTTTCGCTTCTTTCAACAAGGGTTGCACGTTAATGTCCAATCCGAGAATTTCGTTCAATTTTTTCAAAATTTCCGCACTCGCCTTGTAATCCGCTCCAATTCTCACGCTTCCCAAAATCGAAGACGCTTCAATGTCTTCAGAATCTTTCAACTGCAACAAGATGATGGCCGTCACTCCGGTAGTGACTCCTTCTTTGATGAGTTCGACGTTGTGGGATTTCAAGAACTTTTTTCCGCTCTCGTTGGCCGCAATTCCGTAAATCTGCACCGCATCTCCCGCGCTCGCAGAATTGATTCCGGCGAGCGAAATTACCCTCGAAATTCCCTTCTTTTTAATCCAATCGACTACAGAATTCGCAACGTGCTGCGTGTGCTCTTGAGGAATGATTTGCTCGGAAATGAGGACAACGAGTTTATACTGGGCGTGCGCGTAAATGCGAGTAGGATGCACGGGCATTCCGTCGTGGATGCGAATAATGGGCATGAACGCATCCGAATCCACGTATCCGATTTGCTTGAAGTCGAGCTTTTCCACCAAATACTTCGCCGAAATCGTTCCCACTAATCCCATTCCAGGAAACCCTTCAATGAGCGTGTAACCGTTCAAGTTCCACGCTTCGGTTTCGACAAACTCCAAGTCCATCCGTTTGGCCATGTAGGACTCACGCGTTTGACATTTAAAAGGTTGCCGTGACCTTTGCGATATGCTCTTGCTGGAATGGTTGCGCGCCCACTCTTCTCTCTCGTTCTTGCTCGCGTCCAACTTTTTCGCGCTGGTGTTGGCAATCGTTTTGCAAGCTCCGATTGGATACATCTTGCTCTCGTACTGGTTGCAGAGCGTCATCATCGGCGGCTTCACGTTTTTTCGCATCCTGTTCTTCAACGCCTCCAACGCTCCGCTCGGAGCGTTTGGGGTTTTGCGAATCGGCGGCCAACTGTTTTTGGCAGTATTCTTCGCGCTCCACTACGGCGGGTTCCACTTTGGCTACCTCATCTTTATTGGCGCGTTGCTGTTTGCAGAAAAGGCGCCATTCTCGCTTTGGGATATATTGTTCGTTCTCTTGACTGGCGTGGCCTTTTTCGCCAACCACTTGTATTCTTTCTTCCGCTACAAGAACGAGATGGCTGTGGAGAAAAATGTGATGGAAGTATTTTCCAAGCCCTACGCCCGCATCGTCCCCATGCACTTGACCATATTGTTTGGATTCATGCTCTATTTCTTTTTCCAAACGTCTTGGATCGTCATCGCTCTTTTCATGGTGTTGAAAACGCTCACGGACGTGCGCTCGCACGCGAAAGAGCACGGCATTCAAATTCCTTGGGCGAGGTAGTATGCGGCCAGCGAGGACGGGACGAGGAAGAGCGCGTACAAGAACGCTTTGGAAGAATCGCTTTCTTGTTGTGCGACAAAATACGAAGCGAGCAGCGCGTACTCGAACAAGTAGATGGGAATGGCGAGCAAAACCGCGTTCAACAGTTCGGCGCGCGCTTCCGGAGAAAGTCCAATTCCTAAATCGGAACCGATGCCTTGTGGAAAGCCGTTCACCATTCCCACCAACAATCCAAGCACGAGCGGAACAATGACTCCGCCGGCCAACAACAAGGTGTACTTTTCCACGACCATCGAAGCTTGTCGTTCTCTCAAAATCGCTTGGGTTTCCAGAATATCATGGCCGGCTTCTTTGAACACTTCCGACATGTCGGCCCCGCTTTGATACCCTGCAATCAACAATTGCATGGCGCGTTCTACAACCGGAGTTGGATTTCGGTTGGAAATTTCTTGCAAGCTCTGTTCCACGCTCGCGCCTGTGTGCAATTGTTTTTCCGCGCGTTGGAATTCTTTCCTCCACTCTTCTTCGCAATTTTCCGCCAAATAGTGCACAATGTGCGAAAAAGAACTCTTTCTTGGCAATAGCGCGGCCAGCAAGAGCAAGTCTGGAACGGTTTCTTGCAATTTTTTGGTTTTTTGCTGGGTCAAGAATTTTTTTCCAAAATAGTGTAGTCCGGGAATTCCGACCAACGAAAACCCGAACAGTGTTATAGAAATTTTCCAATCGAGCTGGAATTGGAGGGAAAAGTACAGCGAAAACGCGGCCGAAAGCGCGGCCAGCAAAAACAAGGGACTACGCATGCATTTCCCTCAAAAACACCGGAGTTTGTGCGCGAATGAAATAGAGCAATGCCGCGTCCAACAAGGGAAATCCAATGCAGACTGTGAGAAACACTTGCAAGGGAGAGAAAGACACTTCCAAAAACTGGCTTCCGATGACGAGAAACGACAAAAACAACGCGGGAACAATGGCCGATATGGTTACAAACAACAGCGCGAACACCACCATTTTTCCCGAAAACGTTTTGGCTTGAGAATGCTGGCGTTCCAACAACTCTTTCGCCAATTGTTTCAACGCAAACCCGGGGTCTTTCGAAGCGTTTCCTTCATACGCGCTTTTCAACAGCAAAAACGCGCGCCGAACTTGGCGCGATTTCCACTTTGCCGCTTGTAAAGAAATGGCTTGCGGAACGGATTTTCCCGAACCGCAGTCTTTGACGATTTCTTTCAAAGACTCTGAAACGAGGCCGTGCTTTTCGAGCGAAACCCGTTCCAGACAGCGTTCGAACGAATTTCCAAACTCTAATTGGATTGCGACGGACAACAAAGCGAAAGGAAGTTCGGCTTCGAACGCATTCACGCGCTTTTGTTCTTCCGCGATTGGAAGCCACAAAAAGAAAGCCGACTCCGCTCCCGCGATTCCAATGCCTGCCAACAAAGAAGTCCAGGCATTGATTCCGTACACCGTGAATGCGAGCCAAGCCACGCACGCTGTTGCCGCAATCCACACGCGTTTGGTCCAAAGCCTCTCGAAAGACGGTTTAAGTTCCGGACAATTACAAAACCGCTTCCAATTCTCGTTCCAATCCGTCATTCTCTTTCCCGTTCCACTTTTCGAAAAAACCCGTCGCGTCCAAATGTTGGGCAGAAAGACTCCGCAATCGCTCTTCCGTCTCTTCCACCAAACCTTCCACTTGGTTGCACGGAATTGCGTACGAGCGGCAAATGCGCTCGTTCAGTCGGATGCTTTCCATTTTCTTTTCCAATATGTTTTGTTCGAAGTTGAAACCGTACAAGGTTCGAAAACCGTTCGAACTTCCTTCCGCAATTTCCACCACTTTCCGACAGTCTATTTTTTCTCCCGGTCGACTCCAACGGCGTTGGACAATGCACAAGTCGATCGAAGAAAGCTCTTCTCCGCGCACGCCATAAGATTTCAACCTTTCTTTCATTTCGGAAACGTTTTGGCCGTGCAACGTGGCACAGCTTCCCTTTCCCTGTCCCGCCAAAATCGTATCCATCAACGCCTTCACTTCTTCTGGCGTGCGCACTTCTCCCACAACGATTCTGTCCGGGCGCATGCGCAACGTATCCCAAATCAATTCGCTCATGGAAGCGTGTTCTCCCGAAACCAAACGCACGGCATTGCCGTGCAGGCAGCGCATTTCCGGAGTCTCTTCCACCAGCACGATTCTCTCATACAGTGGAAAAAACTGTAACAGCGCGTTCAACGTGGTTGTTTTTCCGCTTCCCGTATTTCCCACCACCACCATCGAACAGTCGCTTTGCAGGCACAAGGATAGAAACGCCAGTGCGTTCCAAGAAAGCGTGCCTTTTTCCGCCAGTTCCAGGCAACTCCACGGTTTTTCGCGGAACTTGCGTATTGTCACAGTCGGAGTTTCGGAAAGGGGTGGGATTGTCGCATGCACCCGGTTTTTGTTTGACAGGGACGCGCTCAACTTGGGATGTTGCAGCGTAATCCGCCTTCCAATGCCTCTTCCGAGCAAGTTAATCCAATCTCGAACAGTTTCTTCGGATTCGAAATAGAAATTGCATGGAAGCCAGCCTTTTTGCGAATCAAAACACCGCACGGGATGTTCTTTTCCGCACCCCGTAACTGCAATTTCTTCCAACCACTCGCACTCTAACAAAGACTGCAAGGGACCGAAATCCTTCACACTCGCTTTTGCCAACGCAAACAAGTACTTTTTTTGTTTCGCGTCGAGTGCAATTCCTTGCTTCCAACACTGTTCGGCAAACGCGTTCGAAAGTTCACTCTCTACACTCGACTGTCGAAAACCGTGCAAAAACTCCGTCAAAAAAGTTTGTTCGGCGTTGGATAACGGAGGATAGTTGGAAAACGCCAGCCATTCTCCTTCTAGAGTGTGCAAAATTTGAAGTTCTTTGCACGCGCGTTCCACTATTCCATGCACTGGCAAAAAATTCCAACCCAATTCCATGGCCTAGCACAGCTTCGAAGAACATTTAAAACATGCGCGGATTTCGTCGAACAGCGAACAACCTTTTTCCAAAAGGTTGGCGAAAAAAAGCCTTCGGCGAAACTGCCTTTTTTGGCAAAAACCCGATTTTTGCAAGAGGCATCGAAAGATGCCTCGCGAACTCGGCCTACGCAATGGCCGAATGGGCCCTTTCGCGTTCACGCGAAACTGGAGCCCTGGGAAAAAAACCTGTTATTTCTTTCCCCACGGTTTGGTTTTCTTGCGCTCGTTATACCAGTACGCGCCTGCCAATGCCAGAATAATGGCCAAAAACGCTCCGCCAATAATCCACGAATTGTTGTTCGATTCTGGAGTGCTCGTGGCCGGAGGCGTGTATCCGGGCAAGTCTGGCAACGGCGCAGGAGGCGCTTCTTCGGCCGGAGGCGCTACTGTAGTGGGAGGCACATAGTTTGCGAAATTCAACACCACGGCAGGCTTGTAAAAGTTGGCATCCGCGGTCGTGGTGCGATTGTTGATACTATAGTTGAAATCTTTGGACTGTCCGGGTTGGACATTGGAAATCGTGAATTGCACGATGGGGTCGTTCTTCAACACTTTCATGCTGATTCCGCTTGCAGGCGTTATCAAGCTCGCGCTCGCCGCCACTCGTTTGGGAATCTCTTCCACCACGTTCACGTCTATTGCCTTCGACTGCTTGTTTTCCACGTGTAGCGTGACAACAGTCTTGTACGTTGCACTAGAACCGCTGACTTGGCTTTTGATGACTGTAATGTCGCGCGACACTTCGACTTTTCCCACGGCCGCCGAAGCCGTGTTAATGGCGGTTTCGGAAGCGCCTGTTGCAGTCAACAACGCTCGAATCTCGTCCGAAGTTGGCTTTCCGCCTTGCGCAATCGAATCCACCACGCTTTGGACGGCCTCTCCTGTCGTTCCGCCTGAAGTAGTTCCCCCGCCGCTCGAACTGGTTCCGGCAGAGGCAGTACTGCTATACGTGGATGTAATGGTGGCCACTGTGCTGGTGGAATTGTTGTTGTCCACAATGTCCTTGCAGCGCAAGTAGAACGTGTAGGTTCCTGCATCTCTTCCCAACGCCCACGAGTGGCTTGTGGACAGCGAAGTCGTCGTACTCCCATTAATGTCCAAATAGGCTTGGTTGGTGGACGAAAACCGGCACGTCGCGTTTTCATCTGTCGTGGCCGTCATGGTGAAGTTGGCAGAAGTGACTGTCGTGGTGGGAGCCGTAAAAGTGATGGTTGGCGCATTCGAGTCGCTGATGTAGGTGCTGAACCCGCCCACGTTAAAGTCGATGTTGTTGTCCAACGCACTTCCGCTCGCCGAGTAGCTGAACTTGATTCCCGCGCACGCGCTTCCGCAATTCGAATCTCCGCTGGCCCTCTGGATTCGAATGCCGGGAGCAGTGAAAAAGGGCGCGTTGAAAATGACAATACGAGATCGTACATTAAAATCTGTCAAGTTCGAATCATTCATTCCCACATTGAAATCCCTTCCATACTTCGAATTGGCGGTTTTCATGAACAATCCTTGAACCAAGGCTTGCAAGTTCGCGGCCTTTTCTTGCGTGGAAAAGTTGACATCGTATACCGTAATTTCGGAAAACGGCCCGTTCGCATTGAAGTCCGACCTAAAGGTGAGGTTGGCATCCGCGAAATTGGAAACATTCTGGAAGTTGGTCGTGTTTTCGTCCAACTGGTCGGCGGGCGGCATCGTGAACGAGTACAAGATGGGAGTCAATCCCGAACTCGGCTGTTGGGAGACTCCCGTAGTATGGTTTCCCGCCCGGTCGCGCGCGCTGAACTTGATTGTGACGGGGGAGAAGTTCACGTCAAACCTTCCCAAGTTCAAGTCGATTTTGAACGTGTTGCCATCCGCTCCAAGACTGACAATTCTGATCATCCGCACGTTCACGTCTTGGACAGTCGTCGAACCCGTGAGTGACGAACAATTGTAGTCCGTGATTGCAGGATTAACATTCACATCTGCGGAGGTGTTATTCGCATATCCGGCGTGGATGATGTTGTTGGCATCTCTGTCGTTCGAATCGTTCTGGTACAATTGGCACAATCCAAATGGCGAAGTGCCGGAAGCGAACAAGTTGATGTTGATGTCGACCAACGGCGACCCGATTAGATTGCGCTGTCGAACGAAAATATTCAAATTCTGGTCTTCTCCAAAGAACTGGTCCGCGTTCGACGAGCTGTTGAAGTCGATTTGCAAGTACTCGAATCCCGTAATGCTTTCTGCGGAAAAGAACGAAGGCGTGTTCGTGTCTTGCAACACTCCCACCCTACGCACATTGCCGTCGCTGGCAACATTCAGAATATTCCTGTCCGAAACCGTTGCCACGGTGTTCGAATCGTTTCCCGCCCTGTCCACTGTATAAAAGTCCACGGCATAATTCCCGTCGTGCAAGGGCAAAGTTACTGTGGCCCCGGTAACGTTTGCGTCCGAAACAATCGTGGCAAAGTTCACAGAATTCCAGTCTCCTGACTGCGTTGCCGTCACATACCGGTTGGTGTCTACTCTATATTTGAGCGAAGCGCATCCGCTGTTCCTATCGTGGCATGTGAAGGTTAGTGTGGTTCCCAGCCTCGCCTGCCACAAGTCGTAGTTGACGTCAGAAACGAAAGATTGGGCGCCATTGTTGTCCACGTTGAAAGACACGTTAAGCGATGCCACTGTCGCTCTGACCAACACATTGCCATCGTCCAACTGCAACACGTTGACGTCTACTTGGTAGTTTCCATCCGCGAGATTGACTGTATTCACGAGCGCTCGCACGCGGTGTTGTGCTTGCGGCAACTCGCTGCCCGTGGTTCCGCTTCCATTGCCGTCTTCGATCAAGGAAAGGAAGCCGTTGGCGGTAAAGGTTGTCGCGGAGGCGTTTCCATCCAGTGC
>CAZHUN010000012.1:0-2628 GCA_964535725.1 uncultured archaeon | reverse complement strand
TTTACCGTCTAATTTTTCAGGCTCATTTTCGTAGAGTTTTCCTAACATGGCATAGGGCATGGATTTGAAGAAACCGCCGCCGATAATCACCAACGCCAATCCGAAGTTCCGTGAGTTGGGTTTCGTCGAATCCTCCGATTTCTTCCAACACTTTTTTTCTGAAAATGCTGAGCGGACCCGGAGTAACGTACAGCGCGTTCAACAAGGAATGGCTTTTGCGCAGAAAGTTCGCCGTAATGTATTCGAATTTTTGTATTCTTTCAACAAAAGTCTTTGGTTCTTCCACCACGTGCGAAGAACTTGCTGCAGCCACTTGCGAATCCTGTTCAAAATATCCCATCAAGTGAAACAGCGCGTCGGGCTTGGCGTACGAGTCCGCGTCCATGGTGGCACTGAACTCGTGCTTGGATTTTTGAATGCCAAAATTCAACGCGCTCGCCTTTCCGCCGTTGGATTTGGAATACACTCTAACGCCTTTCACTTTTCGCGCTTGTTGCGCGGTGTTGTCCGAACTACCGTCGTCAATCACAATAATGTCGAAGGGTTTGGAAGGCCAGTTGAGTGCGAGAATGCTGTACAAGGTTTTGCGAATGTTTTTTCCTTCATTGTAGGAGGGCACTAAAAACGAGATTTTGGGAAAGCGTTTGGGAACCGGGTCTTTCAAGAAACCCGAACGATTGTCCAAAAAAACGAGCAGATAAAATGCCAGCATGAAGATGAAGAAGAATGCGACAAACAAATACAGCAAGTCGAACGCGGAAATGTACAAGGCCATAGCAAGGAAAGAGGAAAAAAGAGGGTTTAAAGGCTTACGTCATTCGCCGCCTTGCACCGCGGCTTGATAGTAGGCGTTGATGGCGGCCACAATCGAGTCTGTATCGGAATACATGGTTTTCAAGAGAATATAAGACGCGTTAGCGGAGTCGGAAGGAATTTTGGGAAACACGTGCGCAGTGTGCAAGTCTAACACGACTTTAGAACGCGGCAGAGAAGAGTCTGGATAGTGCACGAAAATGTCGATCGTGGAAGTGTTTTCAAACAGCTTCAAACATTCTTCGCGAGAAATCGAACGGTTCGCGTGCTTGTTTGCGTCGTTGGTTTGGCAAGCAAGCACGTTTCCTTCTCCGTCCAAGGAGCGGACCACGATGGAGACTTTTTTGTGCTGGACAGTCAATACTTCAGTCAACAACACCATGGCTTGGCCGAGTTGGGAATTCGCGGCATTGCCTTGCACATAGTCGAGAGAGACGATAAAGTCGGAAGCGTCCAAAAAATTTTCTTTCAAAATTTGCGTCGGATGTTCCACATTCGAAGCGAACAAGATTCCTCCTTCGACAGATTCGAATTGGTATTTTTCTTCGGACGGCCAATAGAATGCCGCGCCGACCAACAAAAAAGCCAAAAATACTGCCACGCCAAAAACCCATTCAATGGGAAACTCTTTTTTCGATTTGACCATGTCAGAATCGTGCACAAAAAACGATAAAAATACAGAGGTGTGGGAACGAGAAAAAAAGAGAAAAAGAAGGGGAAAAAAATCCCCCTTCGAAATTACGCGTGCAGTGTGTCGAACCAGTCAATGAGTTCTTGCGCAGCGCGTCCCGTATCGCTTGCCGTGTACCCTGCTACCAGGATATCACCGTTCGCGTTCGAAACTTGCACTGGCGCAACGTCTCCCGCTGCTTTCAACGTGTCTTCGATTCCGGCAATCGTGGCAGAAATTCGGTTCACGAAATGTCCGCCGACGAGGATATTGGGTCCCGAAGGAGCCGCGCTATCCACGTAGATTTTGCCTTTGTCTGAAGTCACGTGTTGCCACACTGTGGTTCCCGAACTGCTTGCCACAGGCAACGTGATTTGGGTTCCGTCGGAAGCCACGACGATTTCTCCAGGCTTGCCTGTAAGGGTTTCGCCCGTGCTCGTCTTGGCCGCTCCTTTTCCAACCACATTGATGATGGAATATGCGCGGTTTTGCGGGATGGTCGCGTAGAACGTACCGTCGGATTCGTCCAACCAGTACTTTCCGCCCACGTCCGTGTAGCCGCCTTTGATATAGCTCGTGTTCGTTCCCGTGGTCAGGTTATAGGCTGGCGAAGGAATGATGGCCACATCGTAGATGTACGTCGACAGGTTGTTGTTCGTGAACGGGCCGATGACAGTTCCGTCTCCGGCGTCAATCCACACGTTCGCATCCAATGCTCCGCTCGAAGAGTTGTCTTCGACTTGGAACAAGGCGACCATGTAGTTGTTGTCTCCCGCGCTTCGGACGTTTCCAATCGCGTCGTACCAGTACGACGTGTCGGGCTCGAAGTTGTTCTTGTCGACGATCAAGGACTCGGTCGTGTCTGTTCCCTTGAAAATCAAGGTCTTGGTGTATTGCAGGGCAATGTTTTGGTCGTCCAACAACAGCCAGACTCTGTTCGCATTGGAGTCGTACTTGACCGCATAGCGGTAGTTGACGTCGTTGTTTCCCGGCAGTTGCAAGTTGCGGATTCCGCTTGCTCCGGCTCCATTCATATCCCAAACTTTGTTGTTGTTCAGGTAGATTGTGACGCCGCCGTAGCGATCGCTGCTTGCCGCACTGGATCTTCGGAAATTGACGTTAGCATCCACTGAAATCGCCGGCCT
>CAZHUN010000011.1:0-13356 GCA_964535725.1 uncultured archaeon | reverse complement strand
AAAGCCAGTCAATCTATACTGGATACCGTCGACAGTGAAGTTCTGGGTTCCGCCCATTTGGAGATTAAAGTCTCCGCCGCCGCCATCAACACTGAGGTTGAAGTCGACGCCGTTTACAGTAGGGGCGCCTCCAGCTGCTTTACTCGACCAGGTTCTACCGTTGACGACATTTCCATCTTGTGGAAAGATGAAATTGACGTCGCGCGTGGTTCCGCTCGAATCCACGTTGGTTTCGTAGTACAGGTCGGTTTTGTTGTCGAAGGTGAACGAGTTTCCGCTGTTGGCTGAAGACAACGCAATTGCCATCGGCAAAGTATGCTGGTTGTCTGACGCGTCGCGGAAGTTGATCGCTCCGATCGCATTCGGATCTGTTGCGAAAGCCAGGTTGGCCCTGTCTCTCTTTCCCAACGAAAGATTGGTCACGGATTCTTTTCCTTCAAAGCCCATGAAATCGACTTGGAAGAATCCTTTTCCCGCCGTACCGTCAGCCAGCGCGTTTCCGAACTTGGCGGCAGTTCCGGTTTTTCCCGTCAAGGATTGTCCGACGTTGGTGGGGTAAATTGCCCCGTTACTGGATCCAACATCCCAATACTCGCTCGAGTTGCGCACTTGGATCTTCGTGAGTTTATTTCCCGAAGACGTCAAGAAAGCCTTGTAAGGCTTGTTTCCCAAAGTATTGGTCGAATCGTACGGGTATCCGCTCGTGTTGTACAATTCTACAGTGTCGGTTCCGATCGTGACTTTGACCCCTCCGCCAGTTCCGCCCGTGCTCTTGGTGATGCTGTCGATGAAGACATTGCTCAGCAACACTTCTTTGCTCGAACTGTCGACGAAGATGGTGTTCACGTTGTCGTTCACGCTGACAATGCGCGAATCAATCGTGTTTCCCGCATCATCCACCACCGACAAATCGGCTTGGTAGGTGGCGGTGCCCGAAGTTTCGACGATTCCGTTCACTGTGATTGACAGGATTTTTCCCGCATACGCGTTCTTTCCTTGCAATCCAAGAATCGATCCGCCTTCTTTGTAGGCGACTGAAGCACTGGATTTGACTAATTTCGCCCAGTGCGTAGAGCCGCTGAAATCTGCGACACTCAAGTCGTACACTGAACCAAACCAGGGCAAAGTGACTTTGTCTTGGCTGTTCGTGTCCGAAAAGACGTTGTTGCCGCGGTTCAATTGAACGCCGGCTCCGAGATTGACTTCGTATACCAATCCATCGCTTTGGATGATGGCCGAGAGGTCTCTAATGTCGGGAGACGTGCTGAACTTCGCGTCCACAGTCGCTCCAACCTTTTCTTGGACGGTGAGCGTGGTGTTCGAATTGCCCACTTTTTCAGTCAACGACTCGTTGTACAAGCTCGCGAGTTGCGCGTTCGTCAAGACATTACTGTCAGAGGCGAGCTCGTTCTGTCCGCTGGCGGAATTCAAGTACATTTTGAATTCTTTGGCGCCGGTCGTGTACGTGGTCTTTCCCCCATATACGATGCTGACGTTTCCGTTCGCGTCGGCACCTGCCACTGTCTGTTCGACGAGGGCATTGTCGGCCAAGGCTTTGGCAATATTGCCCGCCCAGACGACATCCGACACTTGGGCAGTCGAACCATAGACAATGTTGACGAGCGGAGCTCCGCTAGAGCCATACACGTCACTTTGGGTCAGGTTCGCTGCGGCTGCCGCCATCGGAGCCAATGCGGTTCCGACAAGGGCTGCACCGGCTGCAATCGCAGCCAGCTTTTTTACAGCTAGTTTCTTCATTGTAGTATACACCTCGCATTTTATGGTGAATCAAAACTGAAACCCACAATCCTGCTTTGCCAGCGCAGACATGAATGCGATGCACTGCAAATTGGAAGGTTCAACCTATACTAGCTGGCTTGGCTTTATATAGGTTTTCGATTTGAAAAGGCAAAATTAGCCTTCTTTTTAAAAAAAACGCCTAATTTAAGGCTATTCCCGATACCATGGACGGCAAGCGACGAAACCGATTTTGTACCAAATTTTACAGTCATAAAATATCTTCTTCAGGTTTTTTTGTACAAGTTTTGGTGGAATTTTTCCAGTTCCTGCCGCGACATGGACTGGGCAATGTAATTCGAATACCCGTGCACCATGCTACTCCACTCGACCAAACCGTCTTGCAAGTCGTCGGCTGAAATTTCCCACGTTGCGGGTTTTAACACTTCGATATTGACAGGACCGTAGTAAAACAAGAGTTTCGCCAACGAGAGAAAGTTTTTCACACTCAAATTGACTTCCAAATAACTGGAAATATACTCGTCGACCAACAAAAACTCTGCCTGTTTGACGTCATATACTGTAAAATCCTTGTCTTTTTCCAATGCCGTGCGAATGGTATTCAGTTCTTTTTTCAGCAATTCTTCTTCAATCGCTTTCACTTCAATGACGCACAACAAGCGCAATTTGAAATGGTCTTTTTCCGACAACGCCTTGCGATCGGCCAATGCATGGGCAATGTCGCGCTTCAACAAAAATCGCGTGGGAAACCCGTCTTGTTTTTCGACCAACTCCAGTTTCAACAAGTCCTTCAACTCGTTCTGTACCAATCCAGAAGAAACCGCCAACTCGGCCGCCAACTCTTCCATACTCTTGGGCTTGCCTTGAATGGCCGCGCACACCTTTTTTTGCGTCATGGAAAGGCGCAAGTGTTGGTTCAACGCCATGCCAATAATGGGAAAAGCAATGGTTTTAAACCTGAAAGTTCGCTAGAAATAAGCATGTTCTGGCTCGCCATCGACTCCAACGCGTCTTCCGCAATTTCAATCGTCCAAGGCAATTTAGGTTGGCTGATTGGCGCGATTGTCCTCATCATCATCGCCGTGCTGGTATTGGCATTTCTCAAAAACATCCTCGTCAACTCCGTGCTCGGACTCGTTGCTTGGGCGATTTTGCACTTCGTATTCCACGTGCAATTGAGCTTTTGGCTATCCCTCGTCATTTCCGCCTTGTTCGGCCTGGCCGGAATCGGAGTATTGCTCGTACTCAAATTTTTCGGCCTTCCCGTCTAGAGCCGGTTGCGCCCGGCTACAACGCGTACGACCTCGCTCGGCCGGTCCTACTGGCGTTGCGCTTTCGTCTTTAAACCTGTGTTTTCTCATTTCAAACTATGTCCGAATTCGACCTAGACTTGCAATTGCACGGCCCCTATGCGGGCGGGGTTTCGAAACACATGAGCATTCCCCTACTCGCCGAACAAGCCGTGCTCAAAGGATTGGATGTTTTAGTCACTGCAGACATGCAGCACGCGAAATGGTTCCAACACGTGAAAGAAAATTTGAAAGAAGTCTCGAACGGAGTGTACATGGACGAGCGCGAACAAACCCACTTCATCATTGGAACCGAAGTCGAAAGCAAGGATCGAAGCCACCACTTGGTGTACCTTCCCGACTTGTCGTCCGCACAAACGTTTCGCAAAGCGATCGAAGGAAAGGGGATTTTAGACTGCGTCATGTGCGGAAGGCCGAAACTACACATTCAACCCGAAGAAGTCGCGCTTGCCGTGGAAAAATCGGGCGGAATCTTCGGACCCGCGCACTCTTTCACGCCCTACTTCGGCATGTACGCGCACTTCGATTCTGTTCGACAGGCATATGGAAGCATGGGAGAGAAAGTCAGCTTCATCGAACTGGGATTGAGCGCGGATTCGGAACTCGCGGACAAAATTCCCGAAAACAATTCTTTCCAGTTTTTAACTTCGAGCGACGCGCACAGCGCGTGGCCCCATCGTTTGGGAAGAGAATTCAATCGAATGGAATTGAAAGAGCCGAGCTTTAAAGAATTGAAAAAAGCCGTGGAATCCCGAGAAAAAGGAAAAATCGTGTTGAACGTGGGATTGAATCCGAGAGAAGGAAGGTATCATTTGACGGCGTGCAATCAGTGCTATGCGCACTACACGCTCGCGGACGCGCGAAAATTGAACATGAAATGCAGAAAGTGCGGAGCGCCCATCAAACGCGGCGTCAAAGACCGCATCGAAGAACTTTCTTCCCCGAACGCAAAGCCTCCTTCGTGGAGGGCACCCTACCAACACTTGCTCCCTCTCGCCGAAATCATCCAATTGAGTTACGGAGTGCAATCTCCCACGTCCACGCGCGTGCAAGCCAAATGGAAACAGTTTGTGAACGCGTTCGAAAACGAAATCAATATCTTGCTAGAAGCTCCATTGGAAGAATTATACAAAGTGGATGCTGAAATCGCCAAATACGTCCGATTGTTCCGCGAAGAAAAAGTCATCTACTCTGGCGGTGGCGGCGGAGATTACGGCAAACCCTTGTTCATCTTCGACGATGTCGAGCGGGAGAAAAAGCGCAAAGAAATGGAATTGGAAGAAGCGGGAATTTCAGGACAGAAGAGTTTGGGAGAATTTTAACGCTATTTCTCTTTTTTTGAACGCTTGTAAGAGAATTCTTTTTTCAATCGCATTTCCACATCACGAGGGGAACGTTTGGCCTGTGACAAAATCAACCGTCCAACTTTTTCCGATCGCCCGCCGTTCCAATGCTCAAAACCCGTTTACCGATTAATTCACTTTCCGAAATCCCCAAGTCCGCCAAGTACAACGCGAAAGGCAAGGGAGGCACATGTTTGGAAAAAAAGAATCTTCTTTCGATGCGAGCGTCAATTTTGAAATTTCGACGCTTTTCCTTCATCATTCATCTCACATAACTCGGCTTTTCGTTTTCGTCGTCGTGCAGTTGTTTCAATTGCCTGTTCAAATTTTCGAACGCTTCTCGGGCTTTCTGCGCTTCTTTTTCGACCGCGTTCAGAGAAACTTTGAACTTGAAACGCTGTTGCAAGAGTTCCAGCACTTTTTTCGCGGACAAGTGGTCGCCGTAAAACAGTTGCACGTTCGTCTCTCCCATCAAACACGCGCCTTCCAAACCGTTTTCCTTTCCAATGCCCAAAATCATTCCCGCAGCGCCCGAAATAAGCCCTTCTTCGGAATTGAACAAAACGTGCTTTTGCCCTTTGAAAGAGTCGAGCATTTTTTTCGAAGTGGCTGCCACTACAATGCACGGCTCTTTCGACAAGCGCTTGTCGCGCACGTCGATTCCCGCCAAACAATACAATTGGGAAATGTTTTGCTGCATGCAATAGGAAACGATCACGGCCGCGAACTCGTAGTGTTCTTTTCCGTAAGGGGATTGAAAATCCAACACTGGCTGGACTGGGCCTGCCAAAAAGAAACAGTCTTTGCCGCCCACTTTGGCGTAAAATATTTCATCCTTGATGACTTCGACGAGCGAATTTTGGGTGCGCACGCTGGGAGGAAAAGAATCGCTCCACACTTCGGCAATTTTTTCCGCATTCAACTGCGAAAGCAAATGGTCCACGGCGATTTTTCCCACCAATCCAATTCCCGGAAGGCCGGAAAAGAGGATTCCGTTCTTGCACTTTTTCTTTTTCAAAATTTTGACGACCGTCACTTGGAAGCCTCCACTTTGTGGAACGAAAACTGTGCGCTTTGTCCTTTCAAAAACTGTTCCACGCTCGCGACAGCCGCATTCAAACATTTTTCGGCCTGCTTGAAATCTTTCGCGTTGACCCAGACATTAAACTTTCCGCTTCCCGCATACAAAATTTCGAATTTACCTTCCCGTGTGGACTTTTTCACGTGCAAGAGCGCGGATTTGACCACTTCCACTCCGTTCGAGGCCGGAGAATGGAGTTCGAAAATCGCCTTCACTTGCTTGGAAGACGCCGTCATTTTTTTCAACACGAATTCTTTCAACGGCGCGCGGTATTTCTCTTCGACCAGTTCCAAAATCGTTTCGTCGTTGGCCGCTTCTTGAAACCCTTCTTGAACGGAACCATACTTTTCGAGAAACGGAACCGCGACTTTTTCCCACACTGTTTCGAACGGCTCTTTGACTTCTTGCGAAACCTGCTCCAGCAGTTTTTGCACGCGCTTGCTTTGCTTCCAACCATTGATTTTCGCGCGCTCGTCCGAAGGGTTCACTTTCGTGAACGAAACATCCACTTGCTTGCGCTCGCGATCCAAATTCGTGACTTTTCCGGCGCGAACCTGCGCTTCTTTCACGTACGAGCGGATGTTCTTGACCCAACTCGAAGCGACTTGGGAAATGTGCACAAAACCCTGCACGCCCGGGTATTCTACAAGCTCCACGAACACGCCATAGTCTAAAATGCGCGTCACGCGGCACACCACCACTTCGCCAGGAGAAGGCCATTCTGTCATGTTGGAATTAGAGCGGAGAAGCGTTTTAAAGGGGAAAGCGTTCGAGGTTGAGGAGAAAGTGGCATCGAGCATCAGCGAAGATGGCACACCGGCATAGCCAATGTTCGAATCTTTGAACAGACAATTGGCAGACGACAATTGGATCGGAAGCGGCTCATTCCATTTCTTCCAATTCGACGACTTGTTTGGAGAGGAGGAGTTTGGCGACTTTGTAGGGCAGCGCTACGTTTTGGCCTTCTTTGAAGGGGCCGTATTCTTTCAAGTCAGTTCCCACGAATTGCGGAGTTTCTTTCAACACGCGCACGTGCAACGAAGCGAGTTCTTTCTTTTCCTCTTTGGAAGAGTCGTTGTTGAACAATTGCTCGCACAAGAGCTGGTGTTTGCCAAGCGAGGCGCACAACGAACGGTACAACTCTTTTTCCGACAACGCCATGCGCTCTTCGCTTTGTTCTCCAGTCCTGCAAGCAAGAAGGGCAAGGTTCAAAATCTTTTTCTGGCGCAAGCCGAACCATTCTTCGACCATTTTGCGCAAATTCGCGAAATCTTTTCCCTTCGAATGTTCCAAGTCTTTCAACGAATCGAAATAGGATTTTTTTTCTTGCTGGACAAACTCGTGCAAGGCATTGTAGCGGTCTTCGGGAATTTCGACCAATTTGGTCGTCGCTTTTTCTAACCGGTATACTCTCGACACTTCGTCATAGTCCAACATTATTTCACTTCCGCACTTCCGTGACAGAGCAAGTACACGGCAACCGCCTCGGGCAACTCGACTTGCTCGTTTTGAAACGGCCCCCACCATTTCGAGGCGAGGAAAAATTTGGGAGTCTTTCCGACCGTCACTTTTAAGGTAGAAAGAGTAGAAAAAGCGAGCGCTTGCGAGAGGGGATCGAAAGAGTTTAGAGACTGCAAGGGAACGGTTTTGGCCAACAAGCCAGTTCCGCCGTGCAACGTGTCAGGACAGCGGATGATTTTGGCAATGTCGATGCTGGTTTGGCGGTCGATGGGAAGCTTTTGTCCTTTCAAACAATGGTCGAACAACGCGTTCCAGAATCGATCATTATTCTTTTTCACGTTCCACGCCAAACGCTTTCCCAGCTCCAACTCTGACAATATTTTCGCCCGGTCTTCTAACCATTCCAAACACGCTTTCGAACGCTCTCCCGAAATGGCCGCCAATTCGTCCACTTGCACGTTTTGCAAAAAAGAGCGCAGTTCTTGCCACGCGCGCTTTCCCCACCCTTTCGAAAGTTCGGGCGGTAGTGCCAACACGTCCTGTATTTCCAAACCCTGGCCAGTCAAATAATTCACCAATTCCACGCGCGCGGAATGGGAAAGAGACTGCACAGCGGGAGAGCGAATGTGCACGTGAAAGCCTTTCGCGCCAGAATAATTGACCGCAAAATCGTCGAACGCGAAATCCTCCTGCAAAATGGACACCAATTTTTGCACTTTTTCCTTGACAGCTTTCATGCACTCCGGACACACCCATTCGTCGATCGAAGTCTTTGCCCCGCAACTGTCGCACAAGGATTGGTTTCCGTTTCCGCCCGCGCCGCAATTCGAGCACTTCCACAAATTGTGCTCTCGCTGGCATTCCAGCTTGAAATCGTCCACATCGAACTCGTAAATCAAGTCTGCGGCGCGAAACCCTTTCGCTGCCATGGGCTGCGCGTCGGGAAACCTGTAGTAGGCAGCGCTGTACGAGAGAAAAAAAGGCACTTCTTCGCGCAAAAACGCGTTCAACTCGTTGTAAGAATGGAACGCCAAGTGGCGGTCCGCGATTTTGCGCTTAAATACGCCAAAACCGAACTCGCGCTGTTCTATCGCAGGAGGCTGTTCTACGCGATGGTTTTCGTAAAAATGGCGGAATTTTTCCGCCAACACTTGTTCAGTCGGAGTCAACTTTATTCCCCCAATTCCTGCGATACCATTGCCGCGGAGTTTTGGCTCCCGCGACCTTGCACGCGCATTGTTCGCCGTTCGCACTTTTCACGCACAACGCATAGCTCTGCATGGTGTCGCAATTCGCCGGAGTGTATTTTTTCTGCAACAACCCTTCCACTTGGTAGCGCGAAACTCTTTCGTTCCAATTCGGAGTGCGAGAAAACAATTGCACAATGCTCTCTTTCGGCATGCCGATGGCGTTCATGAAAACCGCGATGTTGAACCGCGCGGAATGATTCACGTTCTCTCCCTTCAACAAGTCGGCGTAAATTTTGGCCATGCACGGCGGCAACGCGTTCAAGTCCAATTTTCCCTTCAAAATGTTCTCGTCCATTTTTTGCTGGCGCTGGAACAACTGCTGGCCGAGCAATGCGGCTTTTTCTTTCAACGCTTGCGACGGTTTTTGCAAGAGAATGGGCAAGGAATCGCGCACGCGTTGTTTGACAGAATCTTTCAACACTTGCAAAAATTCTTCCTTGTTCAAAAAAACAATCCCCTTTTCCACGCGCGAATTTACCAACTTCAAATACGGCAAGCCGTGCTGGGCGGCCAAAAAATCGTTGAGAGAAAGAGAAATGAAAAACGGTTTTTCGGCCAACGCCACTTTCAACCCCAACTCTTGTCCCAAGTCCAAGGCTTTTTCGGGGCTTTTTTCCAATTGTTCGAACGCATTTTCCGACACTTGTTCGGCAAAGCGTTCGTACAAGGACTGGTTTTTGGTTAGGGACAATAAAATTTTGGCCACGGGAAAGGCCAGCACATCGCGCTCCAAAAATTCCTCGTACTGCTGCACGTCCTGCCAGTAGTTCTTTCCCACAGCCACTGCTTCCACAATCTGAATCGCGCGTTGCAATACGGGAGAAGGAATGTCTTCCGCCGAAAGTCCGGACTGTTTGACGATGCGTTCCGCAGACTCGGAAAACGGAAAGGCTTGCGCCTCTTTGAGCTCGGCCAACCCCATGAAAGAAAATTTGGCGGAAAAGAGTATAATAAGGTTGGGAGGGGAAAATTCCAGTCTAAAAAAGCGACGAAAGTAGGACCGGCAACAGCGAAGGTCGTACTCTGGCATAGCGAACGGAATCGGCTATAAAATCATGTGCGCCAAGTGAAACTCCAGCGAACAGTCTTGCATTTTGTACGAGACTTTCATGGGCGCGTCGCTCTTGAATTCCAAACTGACAATAGTTTCGTTGTCCACGTCTTTGACCATGTTTTGCAAAAAGTTCAAACTGTACTTGGAAACGACTTCGCTTTCGGATTTCATGACAATATTGACAGTGTCTTTGGCGACGGTTTTCAACGTTCCTTGAGAACCGCGCGCTTCGAGCCAGAACTGGTTGCCTTTGACGGAAAGGACAACGGAAGAACCGAACAAGGCCGCGTCTTTCAACGCCTCTTTCAACGCGCGGCAGGGAATGGAAAGTTTGACATCGTATTTGGTCAGCGGAATTTGCACTTCTTCGTCTTGGATGTCGAGAAGTGGAAGCCTGAAAGAGCGCGTCATTTCGCCTTCCAATTCCAACAACATTTCAGAATCGTTCACGTCCACTTTCAACTTGTCGTTGGGCAAGCTTCTTCCGACGATTTTGTTGAGTTCGACCAAATCCACGCCGACCAAAGAAGGTTCGATGTCGTACTTTTCAAACGCGTTCTTGGGCATGGAAAAATTAACCAAAACGATTTGCGACGGGTCGATGGCTTTGAAAGAAAGTCCGGAAGAAGAAAAGCGAAAGTTGCCTTCGGCGATGAACGAAGCGATGGCGTTCACGCTTTTTTGAAACGCGGCCACTTTTTTCAATTCAATCATGCAACCCTCTCTTCGATGTGTTTCGATTACAACAACACTGAAAGCCTTTAATTGGCTTTCGCCAACTTTTTTCCCAAGGCTTTTTGCACGAGACAAAAAGCCTTTAATTGGCTTTCGGTCGGAATTTCGGCCTAGAATACGAGAAAAGCCCAGAAGGGTTTTTGCGTGGAAAGAATGGCGCCGGATTGCGCGTCCACGACAGTCGTTACGTGAAATTCTATCTCAAAGAGTCCCAACAATTTTCCCTTTTGGACACTGTACACGTTGTAGTACGGAGAAAGGTAGGCCGAGGAAGGAGAGCCTTCGAACAATTCGAGGTTTGAATCTTCGAGCTTGGAATTGGACTCCGTGACCGCCTTCAACGCCGCGTCTGGAAGCACGTTCACGATTTGATTGCCGTCGCCGATGTACAATACTCCGTTGTCGACGGAAATGCGCGAACTCGAGCGCGCGGAAACCGAACCCCCCGAACCGCCCCCGCTCGACCCGCTGCCCGACGAATTGCTGGGGGAAGGGGGAACGGAGATGACGACTTGGTTGGCGTCGTTGGACAATGTAATGGTTTGGGGCGGAATGGTCGGAGACGGCTGGACGAGTACGGGCAAGGGAGTGGGAACCGGAGGGAGCGTAATCGGAATCAACACATTCTGGTCGGGGAGTCCTAATTTGGGCGGCTGCGAGGGGGCAATGGTTACATACGTGAAGGGAATGCATCCCGTGGACGCATTTTCGTTCGGACGGCACAACCGTTCCTGCAAAATGGGGCGCGAAAGTCCGCCGAACACGGAAAGAATGGCTTTAGTAACACCATCCATGGTTTTTCCCGAATCGTAACGCGTGCTTTCGACAAACTCTCCAGTCTTGGACGAAACGCGCAACATGAGCGCCAGCGCGTCATTGTTGTTGGGATTGCGCGCGTCTTTTGTGTTTGAAAAATAGTCCAAATGGTTGTATTCCAAACACTTTTGCAGGTTCCAAGAAGTGCACGGCAAGTTTCCCTCCCGGTCTTTTTGTTTCACGTCCGGCTTGTGGAAGAAAAAGAGTTGCACGTTCGACTGTTGCGCGGCTTCGATCAAGTTGTTTGCAATGGCCATTTCGCTGTCCGGGTCGGAACACGAGAGCGAGCCGGAATTTTTTCCGCACGAGGCAGTGCGAAAGCCTTGAAAGGAAGAAGTCGAATGCAAGCCGCCAGAAGGGTCGTTGTCGGCAAAAACAATCATCAAGTGTTCCGAGTCTTTCCTCCAGCCCGAACCGTCGGCATAAGGAGTTTCGACCGCATACCACGCGCCCGAACCCCACGCCTCACACACCGTGTCTTTGGCGCCGCCAGTGTCGGCCGCGCACGTGTTCGACGCATACCACGCGGTTTTCGCTCCTTCCGGAACCTTCAACTTTGAATTGTCGAGCTTGGCGGCGGAAACGTAACACGATTTTTTGGAAATCGTCTTGTTGGTCGTATACAATCCATAGATTTGGACTTTCAAGTTGATGTCGCGCGCGGAAATATTGGAGACGAATTGCGAAAGCTTGTCGCACACTTCCTGCCAAACCGGTTCCATGGAATCCGAAGTGTCGAGCACAAACACCACGTCGGCCTTTTCCTGCTCGGGCGCAATTTTGCCGTTCACTTGCACGACGAGGGCGCCGCCGCGACAGTCGGGACAGATTTCGCACTCGTCACTCGTGCACACTCCATCGTTCTTGCACAACGCGCACGTTCCAATGTCGCAAGAAAGCTCCACCTTCGTACACTGGTTCTCCAAACAACGATATTGCGTGGCACAGCTGCGAATGGGATTGTAATTCAACGGCAAACAGTCAGAATCTTGCACGCACGACGTTGAAACCGTAGAACTGACGTTCGCTGTTTCGTCCACAACTGCCGCAATCGAAAAAGAAAACAAAGACAGGAAGACCAGCAATACAAACGCCGAATGCATGACAATAGAAAGGACTTTGGCGGTATAAAACCTTTACTGCGGTTTAAAGGCCTAGCTTTCGATTCTGGGCGCGAGAAAATAAGTGACGACAGCCGAACCAACGGAATAGGAAAGTTTGAGCGGGTGATTGGACTTCAAGTGCAACGCGATTTTTTCCGCGCCAGCAGCGCCTTTCAAAATGTCTTGCAAGTAATCCAGGGGAAACATGCTCTGGCATTCTTTTTTCACGTCAAAAGACTCTACTGTTTTTTCTTTTTTCGACGTGCGATAATTCCAATCCCCTTTCGAAGAAGACGCTTTCATGAAAAAAGAGTTTTCATCCACTCCCAAAGAAATGTGGCTCGAAACGAGCGCCGCGTCTTTCAACGCGTCTTGCACCGCGCCCGCATTCAACTCCAAACTGGCATCGAATTCGAGCTTGGGAGAGGGCAATTCTTGATGGGAAACGTCCAACAACGGCACTGCAAACGAGCGTTTGGAAGCGCCCGAAAATTGGACATTCAATCTTCCATTCCCCTCGTCCAATTCCAAACACAATTCGTCCCCATTCTTCGCACGACCCATCACTTGCGACAAATAATCCAAGTCCAGTCCGATTTTGGAAAGCCCATCCACTTCGAAAGACTTGAACGCTTTCTTGTCCAACACAAAATCGACCAACGAAATCTGAGAAGGGTCTGTGGCTTTTAATCTAACTCCCGCATCGTCTATCACGAATTCGGCTTCGTCAATCAATGCCGAAATCGCGTCGACCATGTGCTTGAAATCCGGAGCATTTTCCAACACGAGCTTCATTTAAACACCTTTTCTTCCAACGAACGCACCTTTTCCAACACTATTGCGTCCACTTCCAAAGACTGGACGAATTCTGTCTCGATCGACAACGAACCGTTTTCCCAAAACGGTTTTCCGACAATGCGAACAACTCCCTGCACGGAAACGCTTTTCAACGCTTCTCCCACCAGTTTACAAGTCCCGCTCGCGTCTTCCAACACGGCTTCTCCCCTTGCACGGTCCAAGCCAGAAAGCTTTCCCGCCAATGCCACGAATTCAAAATCTTCCAACACATCGGCCACCATGCATTGTACGGCGGGAGAACGAACGAAAGAAGGCATGCTGGAAAAGGGTTCGAAACAGTATAAAACCGAAACTGTACTGCGAAGCAAGCAGCATCGGTCGATGCAATTTGCGCAAGTGCTGCTGAAAGCAGCACGCGTTGCCGGCCCACGCATAGGGCCGAATGCGCCCATTCGCATCAAGCGAATCGGGAGATGGTACGCCGGCATATCGCCGATGTTCGAATTTTCGAACAGACAATTGGCAGACGACAATTGGATCGGAAGCGGCTTTTAGCAGATTCCCTTAAAGTGGGAAGGCAATTTCTTTTCGCGAACCAAAGAAACCAAATCGTCTACAAGCCAAAGCTTTACACAACCCGCATACGG
>CAZHUN010000010.1:0-2433 GCA_964535725.1 uncultured archaeon | reverse complement strand
AGTAGCATCGAGCCAACCGGCGAAGATGGTACGCTGGCGTCGACCGACAGTGGCGGTCGGCCTCCATGGTGGAACCAGGATAGCACGAAAGCTGGCGGTCCCAATCCCTTTTCTTTTCAATAAGAAAAGGTCTCGGGTTTATCCCAAAAGAAAAATTGGGGGCAACGAGCTTTTAGTCAGGGTTCGAATCCCTGTGGGGGCGCTCCGAACGAGCGAAGCGAAAAGTGCTATTCGAAGAATAGCACGCGGACTCGCCCTACGCAATGGGCGGTGGGGGCGCTTTCGCATTTAATACTTGTGGGATTCTTTTTTTACATGCGCTTCTTGTGGGACTACATGGCAAAGCATCGGAAGACGCTCGGCCTTGCGCTCGTTTTGGCGGCGGTAAACCAACTTTTCAGTCTCATGGAGCCGCAAATCTTTCGACTGATTATCGACGATTATGTGACCCAAATCGGATTGCTTTCGCAAGAAGAGTTCGTGTCCGGAGTCGTCGTGCTGTTGCTGGCGGGAGTGGCAGTGGCTTTCATTTCTCGCGTGGCGAAAAACTTCCAAGATTATTACGTGAGCGTGATTACGCAGCGCGTGGGAACGGACATGTACGCGCACGCGGTGCAGCACACGTTTTCTCTCCCATACAGCATTTTCGAAGACCAGCGTTCGGGAGAGGTTTTGCAAAAGCTGCAAAAAGCGCGACAAGATGCGCAAACGTTGATTCAAAACTCCGTCAATGTGCTGTTTTTGAGCGCTGTTGGGATGTTATTCGTCATCGCGTACGCGTTTTACTTGAACTGGATGATTGGAACTGCTTTCGTATTGACTGTTCCCCTCATTGGAGCAGTTACTTTTTACATTTCCAAGCGCATCAAGCAGGCCCAGGCGGCCGTGGTAAAGGAAACCGCGTCTTTGGCGGGATCTACCACAGAAACATTGCGCAATGTAGAGCTTGTCAAAAGTTTGGGATTGGAAGAGCAGGAGATTGCGCGCTTGAACGCGTCGAACGAGAAAATCCTCGAATTGGAGTTGCGAAAAGTGCGTCTGGTGCGAAAATTGTCGTTTTTGCAAGGCACCATCGTCAATGCGACGCGCTCCGCACTGCTCTTTCTCATGGTGTACACAGTATACTTGCAATCCATTTCCATCGGAGAATTTCTTTCCTTGTGGATTTACACGTTTTTTATTTTTGGCCCGTTGGGAGACTTGGGAAATGTCGCGGCAAGCTATCAAGAGTCGAGAGCGAGCATGGAACAGCTGAACGGAATTCTTTCCATTCCTCCTAAACCCAAGCCCGCGAACGCGAAAAAAATGGGTCCTCTTAAAAAAGTGGAGTTCGAAGACCTTTCGTTCGCCTACCAGTCGAACGAGAAAGAATCCATTTCCGGTCTTTCAGTTTCGTTCGACGCGGGAGAAACGATTGCTTTGGTCGGACCGTCGGGAAGCGGAAAGAGCACGTTGGTCAAACTGCTTTCTGGATTGTACGACCCTTCCAAGGGAAAAATTTCGTTCAACGGAGTGGACTCCCAACAAATCGACTTCGACGACTTGCGCAACCGCATGGGTTTGGTCAGTCAAGACACGCAGCTCTTTGCCGGAACGTTCCGCGAAAATTTGCTGTTTGTGAAGCCGGACGCGAGCGACGACGAGATGGTGCAAGCACTCGCCCTCGCGCAGTGCGCGGAAATTTTGGAACGGAGCGGAAAGGGATTGGACACGAAAATCGGAGAGGGAGGGATAAAACTTTCGGGCGGGGAAAAACAGCGCCTCGCTATTGCGCGCGCGTTGTTGCGAAAGCCCGAATTGCTCGTCTTCGACGAAGCAACCTCCGCATTGGATAGTTTGACGGAAAAAGCCATTACGGAAACCATCAAGCAAATCAAGAAAGAAAGGCCGAACTTGACCATGGTGTTAGTCGCCCACCGTTTGTCCACCATTTCCCACTCTGACGCGATTTATGTATTGGAGAAAGGCAGACTGGCGGAAAAGGGAACGCACAATGGGTTGTTGAAAAAGAAAGGATTGTATTTTGCCATGTGGCGCGAGCAGACGGCAGCGGAAGAAAACGGCAATAATTCCGGCAATGGACAGAAGATGAAATGGGAGAAAGCCCAGTCACTACCGTAAACCAATTCATTATTTTTCCCAAACAGTCTCTAGAGCTTTTTGTGAGAGCGCGGCTAAGGGATACGGGTTTTTCGAAGTGTTTGGGGTTCTTTTAAGCGAACTCCGCTTTTTCTTTTTGGGCATAAACCAAATATTTAACTAGTCAATTTAACCATTCGTATTTTTCGACCCTCGCGGGACAAATCGACAGCGACATTGGGAAACACAGCGGCGGCATGGGTGCAACGTTGAACAGCAAGAAAATGGTACTAGAGCTCGTTTCGCTTTTCAAAGAACTCGGAGTCAATACAAGATTTGGTGGGACATATTTCA
>CAZHUN010000009.1:0-35606 GCA_964535725.1 uncultured archaeon | reverse complement strand
TCCCCGCTGTCCTCCTTTGAATCCTTCTTTGCAAATATTCAACAAGCTCGAGAACGAATCTTTCCCTGGGCTGTGGGTCACATCATGCCACAATACTTTCCTTTTGGCCCTCCGCTTCTGCTTTTGTCGAGTCAGAAATTTTCTTCGCTTCGGCGTTGGCATGTTCACACATCCAACACGAAGTGGCACTTCCAACCCTTCCGCGCTTTTTCGACTTTCAAACCGTGAAACGTGCACGCTTTCACGTCATTCCTCAACTCGTGCTTTTTCGCATTCAACTTTTCTCCCCAACATTCTGCTTTGAGCACGAATTTTCCACCTTTTTGGGATATTTTGACTTTTACTTTCGAAAACAGCAACTGTTTCGCGTCTTTCAAAAAGAGCAATTCGTTCAAAAAGTCGAAAAGCAGTTTGTCGGCTTCGGACGCGGAGAGCGAAAGTGTCACTTTTTTGGCCTTTTTCAGCTGGGAAAGTTCGACCATCTGGTTTTCCAAGGCAATCGCACTCTCGCCGAACAACATGGCGAGCGTGGGGGCGGAGGCTTGGACGGCAATGTCGGCAATCGCCTCGTCTTCCGGGTAACTAAACGGCACGAAAAACACCTCGAATCGTTTGCCGTCCGAGCGGAGCGAGGAAGTCCGGCTGAAAGCCGGACGCGTCATCGACCGGCGCAACGGTCGCGGGATACGAATAGGGCATGCAAAAAATAGGCAAGAAGTGGAATAAAAGGCAAGATAGTGGCATCGAGCCGAAGGCGAAGATGGCACACCGGACCCGCCCTACGGAATGGGCGAAAGCCTGATTTTCGGCATTCAACGAAGAGCAGTAACTTCTTACAGTGAATAAGGGTTAAGTTTAAATAGCTTGGTGATAGGTGTTTCCTATGCGTCTCTCCTTTGTACTCATCGCCATTGCTGTGTTGGCCTTGGGTTCTAGCGTTCACGCTGACAATGTCACGCTGGCTTGGGATTCGGACAGCGTTTACTTTCAAGTGTGGAACGGAAGCAATTACGCGTATTCCGCCAATCCTTGGCAGTATTCCGTGTCCAATGATTACTATTTCCCTTCCGACTTCCGCTTCAATTACAGCAACCAATGGTATGCCTACTATCCTTCAGGATGGTATTACAGTTATGCCGACCAATACTATGCCGCGACAGACTGGGTTTGGAACGGAACCTATTGGTATCAACCGTCTTACCAATACTTCTACTATCCCCAGAACCAAGTCATCAACGGCCCGGTATTTTACGATTCCATCTCCCCCTATACTTCTACATACTCGCCTGTTGTTTCGACTTCAAACGTAACACAAGTGGTTCAAGCCCCTTCGTGCGGCGACATTCAAATTCGTACCCAAACCGTTTATTTGTCGGATTCGGAAACCGTTTCGGGAAAGTTTGATGTGGAAAATAACAGTGCTGAAAGTTTTTACATTTCCCAAACCGAATGGACGGCGTCTTCCAACCTGCAAATTTGGAGCGCAGGATATGACTCGAAAATCAACTCTGGAGGCAACGCCAACATTCAATACAATGCCGAAGCCTTGCAATCTGGAAACTATTCTTCAAGCGCGGCCGTGAAAGGATACTTTGCTTCTGGCAAACAATGTTCTTTTTCGACCACGCGCGAAAACTTTTCCGTCATTGCTTCCAAGACTGCGGAAGCGGTCACTATTGCCGCAAAAGTACAAGTGCCCCAAACCTTTGCGGTTGAAAAAGTCGTTGAAGTTGTGAAAACAATCATCGTGCCTTCCCTTCAATTTTCGGCTCCTTTGTCCCCCGCGTACTGTTCGGATATTTCACTGAGCGCTGACAATGTTTCTGTGGTCGAAAACGAAACCGCTTTCGTTCCTGTGATGGTGCAAAACAACAGCCCCCAAGTTTTCACCATTCAAAGCGCGATCGTGCAAGAAGACTCTGACCTCTTTAACGCCCAAGCCCAGAATGCCGCAATCCGCGTGGGAGCGCAAAGCCAAGGTTCTTTCAACACTGCCGTGAACGCGTTGCAGCAAACCGGCAACGGAACGGCGACTTTGAAAGTTTCCGGATTCTTCCAAGACGGGAACGCATGTTCGTTCAACCGCATTGCCGCACAAAGTTTTACAGTAACAGTCAAGGACAGCGGAATTTCCGACACGAGCGGTTTGAACGTGAAAATTTTGGCGCCGGAAGAGTTTTCCATTAACAGTTCGGGAAGTTATTGGATTGCGATTGTGAACGAATTCGACTATCCTGTTACCGTGCACTTGACGGGAAGCCAAGCTAATGTCGACCCGCAAGCAGTCGCGTTGGGAGCGAAGGAAGTGAAAAACGTTCTCGTAACGGTTTCCAACGTGCAGCAAGACGCGGCGTGGATTATTTACGACGTTCAAATTCCGGAAAGAGAAATGCAGAGTTCGTTGACGAAAATCGTGCGCGTTGTGCAACTTTCTCCGGCTCCGGTTCCGATTGCGCGCGCGTTGAACGTGCAAATGAATGCGAAAGTCAAGAACAATTTGGACGGAAGCTATGACGTGAATGTTGCACTTGTGAATGCGACGAACGAATTTCAAAATGGAGAAATTTCCTTGCGCTTGCCTTCGGGATGGAAAGCGGAAGGCCAACGCAGTGTTTCGCTTTCTCCCGGAGAAAGCAAGAGCATTGCATTGCATGTTATTCCGGACAAGACGAATTCCGAAACCCGCAGTGCGATCGTTGAATTTGTGAATTCCAACGGAGAAAAAGTTTCCAAAACCATTTCGTTCGCTCCCAATGCGGGAATCGCGCAAGCGATTGCGGCCGGATTTGCGGTGTTGGGCGGAAACTTGTTCTGGCTGGGCGTGTTGGTCGTTGTATTGCTCATTGTATTTGCCGGATACCGTTACCGCCAAGAACACTTGGCCAAGGTCCAAGAATTGAAAATCAAGTGGGCTTCGCACTGAAACTCGTGGAACAATTTTTTGGGGGTTGAAAACATGAAAGCAAAAATCAAAACGCGCGCTGTCAAAAACGTTTTTTTGAAAGACGTTCGAAAAGCGATCGCGAAATTCTTCAAAAAGCTGTCCTTGAATTAACTTCAAGGACTTTTTCTTATTTTTCAACGCCAGCGAAACATTTAAACACCATTTCTTTCCCAATTTGAACATGGCCTGGTTCGACATTCTCAACGTGCTCTTCTGGCTGATTGTTGTAGCCATTATCATTGCCGCATTCGGCATCCGCATCATCCAACAGTACGAGCGCGGCGTGCGCTTTCGGTTGGGGCGCTACAAGGATTCGTTGGAACCTGGATTGCGCATCATCATCCCCATCATTGACCGCGTGCGCAAAGTCGACATGCGCATTCTGACGTTGGACATTCCCGACCAGCAAGTGATTACCAAAGACAATGTTCCGGTCATGATTAACGGAGTCGTGTATTTCAAAGTGGAACGGGCAGAAGACGCCATCATTAAAGTGCAAGACTACATTTATGCGGTTTCGCAGTACGCGCAAACCGCGTTGAGGGATGTGGTGGGAAACATGGTGTTGGACGATGTGTTGTCGAAGAGAGAAACCATCGGAGAAGAAATCGAAAAGATTGTCGAAACTGAAACCTCTCATTGGGGAATTTCCATCGAAAGCATCAAGTTGCAAGACATCGACATGGCCGAAGACTTGAAGCGGTTGATGTCTCGCCAGGCGAGCTCGGAAAGAGAAAAGCGCGCCACCATCATCAAGGCGGAAGGCGATCGCATGGCGGCCGAAAACCTGGCGAAAGCAGCGAAAGTCATGACTGCCACGCCAGGAGCCATGCAGCTTCGAACCTTACAAACGATTGATGGATTGGGGCCCAGCGCAAGTAATACCGTCATCATGGCGGTTCCCATCGACTTGCTCGAAATGCTCCAAGGTGTGAACAAATTGTTGAAGAAAAAATCGAAATAGAGTTTAGCGGGGAATGAATTAATAATTTCCTTTCTTGATTTTAGTATAACCCAATACAATGAGATAAGCCATTATAAGATAGGCAATTACATCGAAGAGAATGAATAGAAACCAATCAAAGGCGGTCATTTCTGCAATGTTAATCAAATATGTGCTGACCGACACTCCTGATACTCCCGTCCAAAGGTAGATTTTCCCTTGCAAGAGAAACCAAATCGTTTTCCCGACCAGATAAAGTTCGAGGGCAACAATGATGAGGAGCGCAAACAAGTACTTGGCAAACGAAGATTTTGATGCCTGTTTTGGATTTTCCATTCAAATTGCCTAAATCAAAGCATATAGACCTCTTTTTAACCTTTTTCGTGGGATTTTCTGAAAAGAGCAAACCATTGCCGTTAGCAAGAGGTGCTCAAAAAGTTCTGTTCCCTCCAAGGAAAATTTCGGACTTTTTGTTGTATTCTCCCACGCAATGTTTTTGGCTTCCGGCGCTGCTGTGAAGACAAAATATTGTCCAGGTTTGCAATTTCCCTTGCATCGGCATTGAATCAAAGGAAACAAAATGTCCAAAAAGAACGCGCCCAGAAAAGGTTCGATTGCCTACTATCCGCGCAAGCGCGCGAAGAAAGAAACTCCAGTCTTCGACACGTTTCCCATTCTCGAAGGTCCGGCCAAGCCGTTAAATTTTTGGGGGTACAAGGCGGGAATGGTACACGCTTCCGCGAAAAACGTGCGCAAAAAAACAACGACTTTTAACCAGGAAATTTTTATCCCCGCAACTGTTTTGGAATGTCCGCCAGTCAAAGTGATGGGCGTGCGCGCGTACGGAAAATCCACGTACGGAACGCGCGTGTTGGGAGAAGTGTGGAGTGACAAAAAAGAAAAACACTTGTCGAGAAAGATTTTGAACATTGATTTGCAAAAGAAAAAACACTCGATGGAAGAATTGGAAAAACGAAAGGGAGAATTTTTGCAAATTCGTCTGCTCGTACATTTGCAGCCTTACTTGACTTCGATTGGAAAGAAGAAGCCCGAAGTGTCGGAAATTGTATTGTCGGGAACTACAGAACAACAATGGGATTACGCAAAACAAAAATTGGGTTCGGAATTGAAAGTGGAAGAAACGTTCAAAGACTCGCAATTTTTGGATGCAAAAGCCGTAACATTGGGAAAGGGAACGCAAGGCGAAGTCAAGCGTTTTGGAGTGAAAACCTTTGGAAACAAGGCAAAGTACCATCGAAAGGCAGGAACCTACGGCCCTTGGCATCCGGCCACCATCATGTTCACTGTCGGCCGCATGGGACAAATGGGATACCATTCGCGCACAGAATTCAACAAGCGATTGTTGAAAATTTCCCAAACTCCGGAAGGAATTACTCCGAGTGGGGGATTCGAACACTATGGCGATGTTCGGAATTCCTATTTGTTGATTGCCGGTTCGGTTCCCGGCCCGGTCAAGCGATTGATTGCCTTGCGCCAGCCCATGCGCTCTCCGAATGAACGGTTTGAAGTGCAAGACGTGCAAGTGGTGAGAGAATGAAAGCAAGCGTGTACGACTTGCAGGGCGTGAAAGGAAAAGAAATCACGCTACCCGCGGTTTTCGATTCTCCGATAGACGAAATGTTGATTCGACGTTCCGTACTGTCCATGCAAAGCATGGCACGCCAACCCTATGGGGCAATGCCACGCGCGGGAAGGAATACTGTTGTTCAATATGTGGGCATGCGCCATAAGCCCGCGCCGTTGAAAACCATCAATACTGGACACGCGCGAAGGCCGCGAACGAAAAACCGCCGATATTTGTTGTACGGACAAGTGAAGGGAATTCCGGGAACTGTCAAAGGACCGAAAGCCCATTCTCCCGAATCGTGGAGAGTGTTGGGCGAAAAAATCAACGTGAAAGAGCGCAAAAAAGCATTGTTGAGCGCAATCGCTGCCACGGCGGACAAAGCGCTTGTGAAATTGCGCGGACACCGCGCGGAATTTTCCCAACTTCCAATCATTGTGTCGAACGATTTTGAAGCGTTGAAAAAAACCAAAGACGTTTTGCACGTGCTGGAAAAACTGAAATTAAATACTGACATTGAACGCGCGAAAGAGAAAAAGAAAGTACGCGCTGGAAGGGGAAAGTCTAGGGGAAGAAAACACAAGCGCGCCAAGAGCGTGCTGATTGTTACTTCCAACACTTCTTCAAACGCGTTGAAGGCGTGCCGGAACTTGGAAGGCGTGGACGTTTGCCAAGCGCGACAATTGAACGCGGAATTGCTCGCTCCGGGAGCAGTGGCGGGAAGACTAACTGTTTATACAGAAAATTCGTTGAAAGAATTGCCAAAAGCGAGCGAATAAAATGACCAAAAAAACCCAAAAAACCATGCCAGTCGCGAAAAAGTCTACAGTAAAGAAAGCGCTTCCGTCGAAAGCATTGCACGTGCATTCGGCCAAAAAAGTCAAGCCGTTCAAAACAATAGTCAAAAGCGAAAAAATGGACGAGGCGAGTGCGGAAGTGCAAATGCACGCGCGCGACGTGCTAATCCATCCGTTAGTTTCGGAAAAAGCCGTGAACATGATTGAAGGCCAAAATAAACTCACGTTTATTGTTTCGGCCAAGGCGTCGAAGAAAGACGTGAAAAAGGCAATGGAAGACGCGTACAAGGTAAAAGTCGAGGGAATCCAAACTTTGATGGATATGAAAGGCAGAAAGAAAGCCATTATTCGACTCTCGAAAGAATTCAAAGCACGGGACGTTGCAACAAGGATTGGAATCGTATGATCAAACTTAAAGGGAAGTTGAAAATGGAAAAGGAAGGGATTAGGAAACGCAGTTTCCTATCGTAGGTGTCCATATGGGAAGACGTACAAAAACGCGGAGAATGGGAAAAGGCTCTATCTTCAAGGCCGGATTTGGAAAGGCAGAAGCACGCTATGTTCCCGCCAGCGAAGAAACATTGAAAGGACAAGTGTTGGACGTGTACAGCGAGCCCGGACATACGGGAACGATTGCCGAAATCCGATTGGAAGACGGGAGAGACATGCAAGTCATGGCCGCGGAAGGGTTGAGAGTCGGACAGTGGATTGAAATGGGAAAAGACGCCGCGCTCGTCATCGGAAATATTCTTCCACTATCGAACATTGTCGAAGGTTGTCCAGTTTTTGCCATCGAACGGCTTCCGGGAGACGGTGGAGTGTTTGCCAAAGGCTCTGGAATGTACGGTTTGGTGATGGGAAAAGAACAGAATGGCGTGCTATTAAAATTGCCTTCGGGAAAGAGTTTGGTGCTCAATCCGAGATGTCGTGCAACAATAGGAAATTCGGCGGGCGGCGGAAGAATCGAAAAGCCCATGGTCAAAGCGGGAACCAACCACCATTGGCATCACTCCCGTCGAAAAGCGTACCCGGACACGCGCGGCGTCGCGATGAACCCGGTTTCGCATCCGTTCGGCGGATCGGCACACCATGCCGGAAAATCAAAATCTGTCTCAAGACACGCGCCTCCTGGAAGAAAAGTCGGAGCCATTGCTTCGAAGCGAACGGGAAGGAAGAAGAAATGAAACTGAAAGGAATGAACGGCGGAATTTAGAATGGCGAAAGAATATACTTTCAAAGGAAAAACCATGACAGAATTGCTCGCGTTGAGCGTGCCAGAGTTTGCCAAACTCGTGACTTCGCGCCAGCGGAGGACGCTGTTGCGTTATTCGGACAAGCCGTTTATGAAGCGAGTCGACAAAGCGTTAGAAGAGAAGGCAAAGGGAAAAGAGCCGAAAATCATCCGCACCCACAAGCGGGATGTTGTGATTCTTCCGAAAATGGTCGGACTCAAGCTTTCCGTGTACAAGGGAAACGCGTGGGAAGTGTTCGAAGTCCAGCCCGACATGATGGGACACGCGTTGGGAGAATTTTCGCTTACACGAAAAAAATTGCGGCACGGAAAGGCGGGAATCGGAGCAACAAAGAGCTCTACGGCCATTACGGCGCGCGGATAGTGTCTATCAATGAGCAAGAAAAACTATCAAATCCTCCTGGTCGAGAGCGAAAAGACAGCCAAGGCCATGCACCCGAACGCGCGCATTTCCAAAAAATATTCGAGAGAAATTTGCCGCGAACTCAAGGGAAAAAAAATCGACAAGGCATTGGCTTTTTTGAACCGAGTGAAAGAAAAAAAAGAATACTTGCCGTTGCGCAGGTTCAGGCTCGAAATGGGACACCGCAAGGGAAAACCGACCAGCTTTACCAAAAGCGGCCGGTATCCGTTCAACGCGTGCGAAGATTGGATTGAATTGTTGGAAAGCGCAAAGTCGAACGCGGACGTGCAAGGAATGGATGTCAAAAAATTGTACGTATTTCACGCCTTTTCTTCGCAAGGGTTCGAACGCCCTTCCCACCAACCCCAAGGGCACATCGGCGGAAGGTCGCGCAAAAAAAAGAGCACGCACATCGAAGTCGTTTTGAAAGAGGCGGCCTGATGATTGAAAGAACGTTTATCCAGCAAAACTGGAAAAAGATTGAATTAGAGAATTTTTTGAAGGGCAACATGCCCCGTTCGGGATTCACGAAATTGGACGTCATCAAAACTCCCATGGTCACGCGGTTGATCGTCAATTGCACACACCCGGGAATGGCAATTGGAAAAGGCGGAACCAACATTCGCAGGCTCACGCTCGAAGTGGGAGAACGATTCAAAATCGAAAACCCGCAAATCGAAATCAAAGAGATAACGACTCCAGACTTGGACGCGGCAGCCGTGGTTGACAAGATGAAAAACCTGCTCGAACGCGGATTTTCGTGGAGAAGCGTGGTGTACAAGATTATGCGCGACATCATGCGCCAGGGCGCGCAAGGAGTCGAAATCGTGCTTTCTGGAGCATTGGGCGGAAAGGGAGAACGAAAGAGGCGACAGAGAGTCGCGGAAGGGTATATGAAAAAAACAGGCGACCAGACCAAGTTGGTGGATTACGCTAAAGTGACTTGTTATCCCAAATACGGCGCGATCGGAATCAAAGTGCGCATTGTCCACCCCGACACGGTATTCCCCGACAAGATCAACATCGGACAATTGGTGGACGAAAAAATGAAAGCGCGCGAACCAGCCCCGGCAGAAGAAAAGCAAGAAGCGAAAGCGGAAGAAAAAGTTGAAGTCGAAGGAAAAGTTTCTCCCGCAGTTTCCCAAAAAGCCGCTGCGGAGCTTTTTTCGCCGACCTTTTCTCAAAAGGCCGAAGTAAAAGAAGAGAAGAAAGACTCCGAAGAGGAAAAAAAGCCTGAACGAAAACCGCACGCGAATAAAGAGAAAAAAGAGGAAACGAAATGACGCGCAAGGAAATGTCGAAAATCCGAGACTTGGGAGTGGCGGAATTGGAAGTCAAAGTGGCAGAGTTCAAAGATTTGCTGGCGAAAGAACGCGCGTTGAAAAGTTCTGGCACTCGACCGGAAAAGCCGGGAAATATCCGAACCTTGCGCAGAAACATCGCACGGCATTTGACAGTGATTACGCACAAGACAAAGGGGGATGCGAAACACAAATGAATGAAATCTGTGAAACGTGCGGCCTTCCCAAGAGCTTGTGCGTTTGCGGCGAGATCGAAAAAGAGCAGCAAAAGATTCGCATCAAGACCGAATACGCGCGTTTCAGGAAAATCCTGACCGTCGTTGAAGGTTTGGATGACCGGGCGAAAGCGAAAGAGCTCGTCAAACTGCTCAAACGAAAGCTCGCGTGCGGGGGAACGGTAAAAAACACGCGAATTGAACTGCAGGGAGATCACAGAAAAAAAGTCAAAGAATTGTTGATTGCAGAAGGGTACAAGGAGAAAAGCATTGAAGGATGAAAGAATGATTTCCTCAACAAACGTGCTCGCGCACGAGTGGATTGGAAGAAAAGTGAAAGTTTTTTCCAAACAAGGCGTGCTTTTGGGCGAAGGAAAACCGGTCGACGAGACCAAGGAAATGTTCGTATTTGAATTCGGGGGAAAAGAGAAAAAATTCCAAAAAAGAAATTGCGATTTCGAACTGCTCGCGGAAGGAAAACGCTATCGCGTTTCCGGAAAGCGGTTGGCTTTCCGGCCCGAAGAGCGGTTGAAACAATATGCGAGAAAATAAAGGGAAGGAATGGAAACCGTAGGTGTCTATAATGACAGAATGCAACGATGAAAAGTGTCCCGTACACGGCCATGTGAAAGTGCGCGGCAACGTGTTTGTTGGAACTGTAAAAAGCGCCAAGGCGGCAAAGACAGTGATTGTAGAGCGGAAAATCGTCCACTTTGTGCCAAAATACGAACGGTACAAGAAAGTCAAAAGCACCATGGCCGCTCATAATCCCCCTTGCATGAACGCCAAAGAAGGCGACATTGTCAAAATCGGAGAAACGAGGAAGCTTTCCAAAACCAAGGCGTTTGTCGTGCTGTCCATCGAAGGGCATGAAAAAGCCGAATTGAAAGAAAAAGAAGACGTTCAGGCGAAGCAAGCGGCATCGAGCAAAAGCGAAGATGGCGCGCGTGAAAGCCGGACGCAACCAGCTAAGGGTGAAGAAAGATGAAAGCGATTAGCGCCAGTTTGGTGAAAGGACTGCACCAGCACTCGCAGTGTACGTGCGCGGACAATTCCGGAGCCAAAATCGTGGAAATCATCACCGTGTTCGGCCACACCACGCGCAAGCGCATGCAGCCTTCTGCGGGAATCGCAGACTTGGTGAATGTGGTCATCAAAAAAGGAAAGCCGGAAATGCGCAAGAAAGTCGAACGCGCTGTTGTCGTGCGCGTGACTAAGGAATACCGTAGAGCGGACGGAAGAAGGCTCAAGTTCGAAGACAATGCTGTAGTCCTTGTTGACGAAAAAGGACTGCCGAAAGCGTCGGAAGTGAAAGGCCTTGTCGCGAAAGAAGTCGGAGAACGATACCCCAAAATCGCCTCGCTGGCGGCGGCAATCGTGTGAAGTTTATGAAAAGCTCCAAACCAAGAAAACAGCGCAAGGCGCGCTATGACGCAAAATTGCACCAGCGCAAAAAGTGGGTGCGTGTGCACGTCGCGAGAGTATTGCGAAAAACCGCAAAAGGAAGAAACATCGGAGTCCGCACGGGAGATACTGTGAAAGTGTTGCGCGGGGACAAGAAAAAAACCCAAGGAAAAGTCAAACGCGTGGACGTCCGAAAAGGAAGAGTGTTTGTGGAAGGCGTTTTTGTCAAAACCGGAGACGGGAAAGAAAAATTGCTTCCGTTGCAGCCGAGCAATTTGTTGATTGTCGAAATGGCCGAGCGCGGAAAAATGGAAAAAACAGCCAAAAAGAGCGCGGCGGAAAAAAAAGCATTGGTTGAAACTCCGAAAGCCAAACACGTCGCAAACGCTCCTGTTGAGAAAAGCGTCGCCCAAGTGATGGAGAAGTAATATTATGACAAAAAAAGGAAACCGTACCACGCAAAAGCGCATCAGCGCGCCGCCGATTCAAAAGATACAGCGCAAGCGGAAGGTATTTGTAGTTGCGATGAAGCCAGGCACGCACCCCAAGCAGGAAAGCGTTTCCTTGGGAGTGGTGTTGCGGGATTTGTTGAACGTGGCAGGAAACATGCGCGAAGCAAAAGCCATTTGCCGGAACGGGGATGTTTTAGTGGATGGAAAACAGCGCAAAAGCGTGCAGTTCGGAATCGGATTGTTTGACATTGTCGAGTTTCCCAAGTCGGCGCAAAAGTACAAGATGGTGTTGGACAAGCAAGGAAGATTGGTTGGAGAAGAAGAGAAAGCAAAAGGAAACGTCAAATTGTGCAAGATTGTCGCCAAAAAGACCGTCAAAGGCGGAAAAATTTTACTGTCAGCAAACGACGGAAGCCAGTATGTGCAAGACAAGACCAAAGCGAACGTGGGAGACTCTTTGAAAGTGGAAGTGCCCGCGCACAAAATCGTGGAAATTCTTCCCCTCGAAAAAGGAGCGCACACTTTGCTCACAGGCGGACAGCACAAGGGAGAGTATGCACAAATTGTCGACATTGTTCTTGGCAGCTTTCGAAAGCCTTCGCTGTTGACCCTAAAGTTGAACGGAAAAGACTTCCAAACAACGAAAGACAACGCGTTTGTCGTTGACGAAAAGAGCGTGAAAGCATGAAACAAGTGCGTGTGGAAAAAGTCACCATCAACATGGGGGTAGGACAGGCCGGCGACGAGCTCAAAAAGGCGGAAGAAATCTTGAAACGATTGACGGACAGAAAGCCCGTGCAAACGGTGAGCGTGAGCAAGATTCCCACCTGGGGATTGAGAGAAGGATTGCCCATTGGAGTGAAAGTCACGCTGCGCGGAAAGCCGGCAATCCAATTTTTGGAAAAAGCGTTTCACGCCAAAGACAAAAAACTGAAGGCAAGCAGCATCGACAAGTGGGGAAACTTCGGCTTTGGAATCAAAGAATACATTGACTTGCCCGGAGCCAAATACGATCCAAAACTCGGCATCAAAGGATTCGATGTTTTGGTTACGCTAGAAAAGCCCGGATACCGCGTGAAAAGGCGCAAGCTCAAACAAAGCAAGGTCGGAAAAAAACACATCATTTCCAAAGAAGAAACCACAGCGTTTGTGCAACAACAGTTTGGAGTGGAAGTGCAATGAAAGACAAGACTTCGGAAAAAAAGAAGAAAGAAATGGCACGCTATTGCAAGAACTGCCACAACAACAAGGGAATGGTGCACCGGTATGGCATCAACCTTTGCCGGCGTTGTTTCAAAGAATTTGCAGAACAGTTGGGGTTTAAGAAATTCAGTTAGGTGAAAAAAAGATGACATTATTCGACCCGGTATCGGACGCGCTGACGAGCTTGAAAAACAACGAACGCGCGCAAAAAAACATCTGCACGGTCAAGCCAGCATCCAAACTATTGAAAGAAATTTTGCGTGTATTGCAAGAAAACGGTTACATTCAAAAGTTCGAAGCCGCGCAAGACGGCCCGCGTGCGGTATTCAATATCGCATTGGCGGGAAAAATCAACGAGTGTAAAGTAGTAAAACCGCGCTATGCCGTGAAACGAGACGGGTTTGAAAAGTTCGAAAAAAGGTATTTGCCTTCGATGGACGTGGGAATTTTGATCGTCAGCACTCCCAAAGGAGTCGTTTCGCATCGCGAGGCGAAAAAAATGGGAAGTGGAGGACGCTTGCTCGCATTTGTATACTGAGACTGAAAGGGAAGTAATAGAAACCGCAGGTGTCTATATGGAAGAAATAGAGATTCCGGAAAAAGTGACGGTCGTCGTGTCGAACGGAAAAGTTTGTGCCGAAGGCAGCGGAGCGAAGATTGAACGACAGATTCCCGTGCAAGTGAAAGCCGAAGTGAAAGAAGGAAAACTGTTGCTGTCGCCCCAAGACGAGTCGAAGACTGCGAAGAGAGAACTGAATACATTTGCCGCGCACTGCCGCAACATGTTGAAGGGATGTTCAAAATTTTTCGAATACAAGATGCAAATCGTTTACTCGCACTTTCCCATGACAGTGAACAAGAAAGAAGGCAACGTGGAAGTGAACAATTTTTTGGGAAGCAAAAAACCGCGTTTTGCCAAAATCGTTGGAAGCACGCAAGTGGACATTAAAGGAAAAGACATTACAGTGAAAGGACACGACAAGGAAGCGGTCGGACAGACGACGGCCAACATTGAACGGGTTGCAAAAGTGAAGAACAAGGACAACCGCATCTACCAAGACGGAATCTATCTTGTTTCGAAAGGTGAAGCATGATGGCAGAAGCGAAACGCCCAAAAAAATCCGCCCGCGTGCAGAAAGCGCAGGCGCTGCTGAAAGGGAAAAAGCACAAGCCGAACTTTCGCGGAAGATGGGGAAAGAAGAGCATTCGCAACATTTCCAAGCCCAAGTGGCAAAAGTGGCGCAAACCGCGCGGCATTGATATCCAACGCACGAACAACGACGGCGCTTGGCCGAAACCGGGATACGGAACTCCAAAAGCTGTTAAACACTTGCACCCTTCCGGGTTTGAAACCGTTCTCGTGCACAACGTGCACGAATTGCAGGAATTGACGGACGGACAAGCGTGTCTGATTGCCGGAACCGTGGGCGCGAAAAAACGCGAAGCCATTGTCGTGAAAGCGGAAGAAAAAGGAATCAAAGTTTTGAACGGTTGAGATTATGAGATTGGAAAGTGTAAAACGAAACGCGGCACGAATTTTGAAAGTGGGAGTTTCGCGCGTGAAGATTGACCCGCAACGCGTTGACAAGGCAGTCGAAGCCATTACCAAGGAAGATATTCGCGGACTCATTGGAGAAGGCGTTATCCGAAAAGCGCCCAAAATCGGAGTCAGTGCCGGACGCGCGAGAAAGTTGAAAGGACAAAAGCGCAAAGGCAGAAAAAAGGGTTTTGGAAGCCGCAAGGGAAGCTGGAAAGCGCGCGCGGAAACGCGGAAACGGTGGATTCAAAACGTGCGCGCGTTGCGCCGTACATTGAAACGGTTGCAAAAAGAAGGAAAAGTCAAGGTCGACCAATACCCGCGGTTTTACAAGCTTATCAAAGGAAATTATTTCAAGGGAAAAAAACAGCTGGAGACTGCTGTCTTGAAAGGGTTGGAGGAATAACATGTCCCACACGTCCACATTTGAAGTGAAGTTCAGGCGCAGGCGCGAACAAAAGACAGACTACGAAAAACGCCTGGCATTGTTGAAAACCAAACGCCCGAGAATGGTAGTTCGACTTTCCAACCAGTTCGTGCGCTGCCAATTGGTGAAGTATAAACCAGAAGGAGACGAAGCGATTGTTTCCGTGTTTTCCAAAAAATTGGCAGACTTTGGATGGAAGGGAAGCGGAAGGAATCTGCCCGCGTGCTATTTGACCGGATATTGGCTGGCCAAGCAAGCCTTGCAACAAGGAGAAGCGGAAGCCGTTCTGGATATGGGTATGCGCACTCCCGTGCACGGGGGAAGGATTTTTTCAGTGTTGAAGGGGGCGGTCGACGGCGGATTGAAAATTCCCCACAACGAAAAAGCGTTTCCTTCGAATGAGAGACTGCACGGAAAGCACATCGAAGCGTTTGCCGAAAAAGCGAAAGGAAGCAACCGGTTTTCGAAAAGCAGCGCCAATGTTTCCGAACTCATGGAACACGTGAAAAAGGCATTGGACGCTAATCCAGTGGAAAGGAAGTAATGATATGGTTTTGAAAAAAGCAAAAACTCCGAAAAAAGGAGATCGAAAGCGCAGGGGACGCGACGACGCGCGCGAAACCGAACGAAGAGAAAAAGCGCAATTAGATTGGATTCCAAAGACGGAATTGGGAAAAAAAGTGATTGCTGAAGAAATTACCACGTTCGAACAAGCCATGAAATCCGGAATGCCATTGCTCGAACCGCAAATCGTCAACAAACTGTTTCCGCAATTGGAAGAAAAATTGGTCGACTTTTCCAAGACCACGCGCGTAACAAGACAAGGAAGAAGCTTTAGTTTTCGCGCCTCGGTGGTTGTGGGAGACAACAATGGCCACATCGGCATTGGCGTGGCTAAAGACCGAGAACGTTTTCCCGCCATTCGCAAAGCGACTGATGCCGCGAAACTGCGCATGAAATCCGTCAAACGAGGGTGTGGAAGTTGGGAATGCATGTGCCGAACCGCACACAGTGTTCCGTTCAAAGTGAAAGGAAAATGTGCTTCAGTTGAAATCGAACTCTTGCCCGCGCCCAAAGGAGTAGGACTTGTTGTAGGACACAACGTGCGCGACGTAGTGCGTATGGCCGGAGTCACAGACGTGTGGAGCCGCACGAGCGGAAGCACGGGAACAAAATTGAATTTCGTGCGCGCGACCATCAATGCATTGCACAATACGCAAAACATCAAACTGTCGGACGATTTGAAAGCGAAAATGGAGAAAATGTAAATGCTCGCTGTGATTCGAACTCGGGGAAGCATTGGCATGCCCGGCGACGTGCAAGAGACGTTAGAACGATTGAGACTGCGCGCGTGCAACCAAATGGTGGTCGTTGCCGACAACGAGAGCGTGCGCGGAAGCTTGTTCAAGGCCAATCCGTACATTACCTATGGAACCATCAGCGAAGAAATGTTTGCGCATGCATTGCAAAAACGGGGGAAAACAACGGGAGACAAAAAGTTGGACGAAGCATTTTTCAAACAACACAAGCTTAAAGGCGTTGAAGAACTTGCCAAAGAAGTGCTTGCGGGAAAGAAAAAGTTGGCAGATTTTGCAGTCAAGCCGGTGTTTCGCTTGCACCCTCCCAAAAAAGGATTCGAACGCAAGGGCATCAAAACCGGATACAATGCGGGCGGAGTATGGGGCGATAGAAAAGAAAAAATCAATGAATTGATCGGGAAGATGGCGTAGTTATGCAAAAGGGAAGTTCAAAATTTAAGGAAGGGATTAGGAAACGTAGTTTCCTATAGAAGGTGTCTATTATGACAGTCAGAACGCGTCGAAAAAAGCACCGCATGCGCGGAAACCGCACCCACGGTCATGGGAATACCAAAAACCGCCGCGGTTCGGGAATTTCGGGCGGAAAAGGACGCGCTGGAAGCCACAAGCACAAGTTCAGCCTCTACTATGCCGATTTTGGAGTGAAAATCAGGTTGAAGCCGAAATTCCAAGCCGGAAAAGCAGTCGATTTGACTTTTGTCCAAAAAATGCTTGCTCGATGGAAAGCGGAAAAAAAAGTCGACGAAAAAGACGGAGTCTATGAATTGGTGGGAGAAAAAATCGGAGTCCGAAAAATTTTGTCTTCGGGAAAAATCGAAGACGAAATCGTGTTGAAAGGCATTCAAGTGAGCAAGAAAGCAAGGGAAAAAATCGAAGAAGCGGGCGGCGAAGTGGTGGACAGTACATGAGTTTTCTGGACTATTTTGAACCCGCTTTCAAATGGCTTCCCGAAGTCAGAACTCCGGAACAAAAACCCGTACTCCGCACACGATTGATGTGGACTGCAGTCGTACTCATTATCTACTTCATCCTCGGCGAAATCAATTTGATTGGCATTAACAGTGCAGCTGCCTCGTTTTCCCAACTGCAGGCCATCCAATACATTCTCGCCTCGAACTTGGGAACTTTGATTACGTTAGGAATCGGCCCCATCGTCCTCGCATCCATTGTATTGCAATTGCTCGTCGGCGGAAAATTGATCGACATTGACTTGAGCAATCCCAAAGACAGGGCAAAATTTACGAGCATGCAAAAACTGCTCGCCATCGTCATCGCATTTTTCGAAGGCGGCGCGTATGTCGGGTTTGGAATTTTCGCCAACTCGCTCGTGCCCGTGCTTCCCGGCATGGCATTTTGGGTCATCTTGCAAATCGTTTTAGGGGCAATTATTGTCATCTTTTTGGACGAAGTGGTATCGCGGTATGGAATCGGCTCCGGAATCGGACTGTTTATTGCCGCCGGAGTTACGGGAAGTTTTCTCTGGCAAGTGTTCCGACCTCCGCTCGGATTCCAGGACCCCACAGGCGGACTTATTTTTGTACTGGCCAACAACATCGGTGCCGGACAAATGATTGTATTTTTGGCCAACTTGATTCCACTGTTGTTCGTATTGCTGATTTTTCTCCTCATCACATACGCAGAAGGAATCCACGTCAACATTCCCGTGGCCATGGGAACCAAGGCCATGGGAGGAAGGTTTCCCGTCAAACTATTGTACGTTTCGAACATGCCCGTCATTTTAGCTGCTGCCTTATTCGCCAATATTCAAATTTTGAACGCGATTGCGGGAAAGACCGCCTACATTGGCCAAGTGATTGGCGGAATGGCGTGGGCGACGCAAATTCCCAATGTTTCCGGCCAGCCCTTGTTGCAAGCCATTTTTTCGCAAGGATTTTCGAACACCGTCATGTTCGAACTCGGACACGCGGCCGTATTCGTTCTACTGCTCGTTGTATTGTGTGTCGTGTTTGGAAAATTTTGGGTCGAATTGGGCGGCCAAGGAACGGAAGCCGTGTCCAACCAACTCCAACGCGCAGGCATGTACATTCCCGGCTTTCGCCGCGATCCTCGAATCATCGAAAGCGTGTTGGAACGGTATATTCCTCCGCTCACGATTTTGGGCTCGCTGTTAGTAGGCTTACTTGCCGGGTTTTCCGACTTGATTGCCGGAAACCTCGTTTCTGGAACCGGAGTGTTGCTGACGGTTGGAATCGTGTATAGAATGTACGAAGAGCTGGCGCGCCAGCAAATCGAAGACATGCACCCGTGGGTGAAAAAGTTTTTGGGATGACCAAAATGCAGGAATATAAAGGTTTTGCCGCAATAACCAGTAGAAAGGCAGCTTTTTCTCGAGTTCCGGTTGCCGAAGCGTTTCTCGTTTGGAGAGGAGCGCAGTACAAGGTGAGCCAATCGTGAGTTTTGTTATCGTATCGCCCATCGTGGACATTGCGCTGTACGCGTTCGTGCTTGCACTTGTTTCACAATGGCTGCAATACAAGTTCTTTGACAGAAAGGGACAAATGGCTCGCCAGAAAGAAATGAAAGAAAAGCAAAAAGAATTGAACGAGTTGATGAAAAAAGGAGATTCGGCTTCGCAAAAAAAAGCAGAAGAAATCCAAAAAGAAATGATGCGATTGCTCGGAAAAAGCATGGAAGGAATGCCCAAACAAATGATTGTTTCCATGGCCATCTTCCTTCCCCCGTTTGCAGCGATTGGATATCTGTATGGCGAAACCATCATTTCTCTCCCATTCGCCATTCCTTGGTTCGACGGCCAAGGATTGTATTGGGCGACAACGACAAACTGGGTGGGATGGTATGTGCTGTGCTCGCTCGTATTCGCGCTGATATTGAGCGCGTTGATTGGACAATTGGAGAAAAAAGCATGAAACCGAAAGACCGTTGGAAGAAACGAGTGCACCGGAAAACCGTTTCCGGAAGCAAGATTGCGGTAAAAGAAAAAAAGTCTTCGAAACGCACGTGCTCGGTTTGCTCGACGATACTACACGGCATGCCGCACGGAAAACGCGCGTTCGAAGAACGAAGCATGTCCAAAACTTCCAAACGACCCACGGCATTGTTTGCCGGACAATTATGCCAGTCGTGCAGGAAAAACGCGTTGGAAGATTGTTTGCAAGTGCAATCAAACGCCAAGCCGTTGAACGAAGTGGATTTGAAATTGAAACCGTACGTGCAACAGTTGTTGAGGGTGGAGACATGAGTTTGCTGGAAACGGGAAGGGTTTGTGTGAAAATGCAGGGAAGAAACGCGGGACAAAAAGTCGTTGTATTGGAATTGAAAGACGGCAAAGCAGTGGTAGAAGGCGTTTTTGTAAAACGCAAAGCATGCAACATCCACCATCTCTATCCTACCGAGCAAAAAGTGCACGTTTCGAAGAGCGCGTCGCATGAGGATATTGCAAACGCATTGAAGGGAAGCGAATGACGGAACTAAAAGAAATCCGGTTGATTGTCAGAATCATGGGCAAAGATTTGGACGGAAATTTACCAGTGGAAAGAAGCTTGCAATCCATCAAAGGCGTTGGACAACGAATGGCCAAAAGCATTTCTACGTGTTTCGAACAAAAGTACAATTTTTCCCACGAAGAAAAAATCGGAAACTTGCCCGAAGATTTGGACAAAAGATTGGAAGACATTATTTTGCACCCGGAAGCGAACGGCATTCCGCAATGGATGTTGAACCGCAAGGCAGAAGTCGAAAGCGGAACCTCTCTACACCATGTCATGAACGATTTGGATTTCGACTTGCGCAAAGACTTGGAGCGCATGAAAAAAATCAAGTCCTATAAGGGAGTCAGGCACATGTACGGCTTGCCGGTCCGCGGACAGCGCACGAGAAGCAGTTTCCGCAAAAGGGGAAGCATTGTCGGAGTCGTCAAGAAAGATGCCAAGGCAGCCGCTGCTCCTGCTAAAAAGGCAGAACCGGCCAAGGAAAAGAAGTGAATAACAATGGGCGACCCTCGAAAAAAACACAAACAGTTTGAAAAGCCGAAAAAAGTGTGGGATGCCGAGCGCATCGCGCGGGACAGAAAAACACTGGAAGAATACGGGTTGAAGAACATGCGCGAGATCTGGCGCTCGCAAACCATTTTGAGGGACAAGCGCAGAATGGCGCGAAAGTTGCTGGCCGAAGGTTCGAAAGACCGCGAACAGCGCAAGCAAGAATTGCTTGGCGGACTGCAACAATTGGGAATTTTGAACGAAAACGCCACCTTGGACGATGTGCTGGGACTGAAAGAAAAAGATTTGTTGGAACGAAGGTTGCAAACCCTTGCATTGCGAAAAGGATTGGCGTTTACCGCCAACCAAGCACGGCAATTGGTCGTGCACGGCCACGTTGGAATTGCGGGAAAGAAAGTCAGCGCTCCCGGATATTTGGTTCCCAAAAAATTTGAAAACGAAATCGCCATGTATGGAAAGCCCATTGATTTGAGCATTCACGTTCCAGAAAAAAAGGACAAGAAGAAAATGTTTGAAGAAGTCAACCCTGAAGAAAAAACCATCGAGGCGAAAGAATGACCGGAAAATTGGGCATCGTCCACATTTACGCCTCGCACAACGACACCATTATTCTCTTGACCGACCCGACAGGGGCGGAAACCATTGCCAAGTGTTCGGGCGGAATGGTCGTCAAGTCGCAACACAAGGAAGGTTCTCCGTACGCGGCCATGAAAGTCGCGGAAATCGTAGCGGTTAAAGCGCGCGAAAAGGGAATTTCGGAAATCGAAGTGCGCGTGCGCGGACAAGGCGGAATTCGTTCGAAAAACCCCGGACAAGGGGCAGAAGCCGCCATTCGAAGCTTGACGCGGCAAGGGCTGCGGATTAGAAATATCGAGAACGTGACTCCGGTTCCACACGACGGAACGCGGAGAAAAAAACGAGATCGCGGAAAAAAGACGTGAGAAAAAAAAGGGAAGTTGAAGAAGAAATAGGAAGTAATAGGAACCTGGGTTCCTATCGGAGGTGTCTATAATGACGAAAGAAGTTAGCGTAAAAGTGTTGGAAAGCAAAGACAATGTCACCAAATATTTGGTCAAGAATGTCAGCATTCCGTTGTTGAATTCGATTCGACGCACGATCATCTCGCAAGTTCCCACGCTCGCCATCGAAGAAATCACGATTTCGGAAAACGACTCTCTCTTGTTCGACGAATTTTTGGGACAACGACTGGCGTTGGTTCCCCTCACGACAGACTTGAAAAGTTATGCACTTGGGGACAGCATTACGCTCACGTTGGAAAAAGAAGGTCCCGGAGTCGTTTACTCGCGCGACATCAAAAGCAAAGACCCGAAAGTCAAAGTGGTCGGAAACGCTCCCTTGGTCAAACTCACCAAAACCCAAAAAGTTCGCTTGGAATTGAAAGCCGTCATGGGACAAGGAAAAACCCACGCCAAATGGACGCCCGCTCTGGTATCCTATCGTCCTACAACAGACTTGACGATTTCCGACCAAGTCGGAGAAGAGGCCGTCAAAGCCTGTCCCAAACACATTTTGGAAAAAAAAGGGAAAAAAGTCGTGTTGATTGACGCGCTGGCATGCGACGCATGCGCTGCCTGTGTAGACGCAAGCGGAGCGCAAAACATTCAACTCCACGTGAGCGATTCCGAGTTTTTGTTGGTTGTGGAAAGTTTCGGACAATTGGAAAACGAAGAAATCGTGCAAAAGTCGATTGGAATCTTGCAAGAAAAGATGGAGGAATTCAAAAAAGCATTGAACAAGTTATGAAGGCCTAGACACTTTAAAACATCCCGTGCACGCAATCTTTATGCGGGTTCGAAGAACCCGTGACGGATGCGTCATCGACCGGCCAACGGTCGGGCGAAGCAAGTGCCATTGAAAATGGCACGCGAACCCAACCTACGCAATGGTTGCAGGGGTGGCGGAGTGGTCAAACGCACCAGACTTAAGAAACCCTTTTTGCTGCGCAAAAAGCGTTTGCGGAAAAGTTGGCGAAAAAAAGTTGAAGAGATCTGGCGGCTTAGTGCCTTCGAGAGTTCGAATCTCTCCCCCTGCACTTCGGCCTTTTGAGAAAAGGCCGGCGAAAAAAGAAAAATTGAAAAAAGTGAAAAAGATGAAACGAACGGGTCCGAGAAAGAAAAGCACGATCGTGCTGGCGAATGCGCTCGAGCGCAAAGGCCGCAAGGAAAAAGTCAAACTGTGGACGAAATTGGCCGAAAAAATTCGCGCACCCACGCGAAAGCGAGTCTCTGTCAATGTGTCGCGCGTGCAAAAAGTGTCGGCATTGTACAAGGGAAAAATCGTGCTCGTTGCCGGAAAAGTGTTGGGCAATGAAAAACTCGAAGAAGCGATAAAAGTGGTTGCGTTTGAATATTCGAAAGGCGCGAAGAAAGCGATTGAAGAGGGAAAAGGAAAAGCGTGGACGATCGAAGAAGCGTTGAAAGAAAAAATATCGCCGAAAGAAATGGTGTGGTGCGCATGACGTGGGAAATGATTGACGCGAGCGATGCAACACTCGGAAGAATGGGCAGCGAAGTGGCCAAACGCTTGCTGCAAGGAGAATCCATCGCAATCGTCAATTGCGAAAAGGCGGTCGTTTCGGGAAACAAAGAAAATGTGTTGAACCGTTTTCGAGTGCGCGTGGACCGCCATGCAAAGGGAAACCCGCGAAAAGGGCCAAAGTATTCGCGCATGCCGGACAGGATTGTCCGCTATTCGATCCGCACCATGTTGCCATATCACAGGCAACGCGGGAGAGACGCGTTGAAGCGATTGCGCATTTATGTGGGAGTTCCAGTACAATTTCAAGGAAAAGAGTTGAAAAAGTTGGCAGAAGCGGGAAAAAGCGTTTCGGGAAAGACGTGGAAGATTGCCGAAATTTCGAAATTGTTGGGCGCGAAGGTGGAAGCATGACCGAACAAGTTGTTGTTGTGAAAAAAAGGCGCCGAAAAGCAAAGGGAATCATTACGAAAGCGAAGAAAAAAAACGCAGTCGCGCGTGCCAAAATCAAAGCCGGAAAAGGAAGAGTGACGATTAACAAATTGAATTTGAAATTGTTCACCCCCGAATATGTTCGCGCATTCATCGAAGAGCCCTTGCATTTGGCGCCCGAAGTCAGCGAGGCAACGGATATTGAAGTCGTCGCTTCGGGCGGCGGAGCCATGGCGCAAGCCGTTGCTTCGCGGGCGTCCATTGCAAAAGCGTTGGTCGAATACAGCAACGACAAAAAGCTGAAAGACAAGATGATGCATTACGATAGAATGTTGTTGGTAGACGATCCGCGCAGAAAAGAAGCCAAGAAGCCCTTGGGAAGAGGCGCGAGAAAGAAGAGGCAATTGTCGTACAGGTGAGGTGGAAGAAATGATTGTACCCATGAGATGTTTTAGTTGCGGGAAGCCAGTAGCAGACCATTATGAAGAGTTTGTCAAGCGCGTTCAAAAAAAAGAGGATCCGGAAAAAGTGCTGGACAATTTGGGAATTTCGCGGTATTGCTGCAGGCGCACACTCTTTGCCCACGTCGAACTCATTGATTTGGTCATGAAATACCAGGTGTAAAAAAAATGCAAAACGAACAAGAAGAAATCATCGCCAAAACCGTTCTCATTCCGACAGAACGGTATTTGAAAACTGGAGCCCACATTGGCACGCGTTTCAAGTCGGGAGACATGAAACCGTACATTTACAAACAGCGTTCGGACGGTTTGAAAGTGTTGGACATTCAAATCACAGACCAACGCATTGCCGCCGCGGCCAAAATGATTGCCGAACTTCCTGCTGATAGAATTATGGTGGTTTCGCGAAAACTGTATGGTCAAACTCCGGCCAAAAAGTTTGCCGATGCCATTGGAGCGAAAAGCATTGTGGGAAGATTCATTCCCGGAACTTTCACCAATTCGAACAACAAGCGCTTTGTCGAACCCAAAATCGTCGTGGTTTCCGAACCGGATTCTGACGGACAAGCCGTCAACGAAGCTGCAGCGGTCAAAGCCACGGTCATTGCCTTGTGCAGCACGAACAATTCCACCAAGCACGTGAATTTGGTCATTCCCATCAACAACAAGGGACGAAAAAGCCTCGCACTCGTATACTGGCTCTTGGCGCGAGAAGTGTTAAAAGCGCGCGGAACGATTTCCAAAGACGACGACTTTAAAGAAAACGTGGAAGATTTTGAATACAAACTAACAGAAGCCGACATTCAAGAAGAAGAAGCCGGCCGGCGCTTGAAAGGAAAAGGCGGACGGTTTGGCCATAGACCCTTTCGGTCTTTTGGCGGCAGGACAGACCGGTTTTCCAGTTATTCCAACCCGCGCGGAGACAGTACGAACCCGACTACTCCCTCTTCTACTACTTCATCTTTATCTTCTTCTGCTGCTGCTTCCCAAACCGCGCCTGCTGTCGAAAAAAAGGCGAGCGATCAAAAAAGTGAAACATAACCCGCTTTTTCTTGCATTTTAAACCCGAAACCGTTCGAAAAAAGACCGAAAGCTTTTTATTAACTGTAAACAGTTTAACTGTAAACAGTAAAAGATTGTATTTGGGGAAGAGAAGGAAAAAAGGCTTTTGATTATGGCTTCGAAAAGTAATGGAAACGTGCCCCAATTTCACGCCGAAATCGTGCAATTTCTGGCAGATTTGGGATTGACAGAATACGAAGCCAAAACTCTTTCTACCTTGTTCAAATTAAAAGAAACCGAAGCTCCCGAAATTTCTCGAATCGCCCAAGTTCCCAAAACCCGCGTGTACGATGTTTTAGACCGGCTAACCAAAAAAGGCCTTGTGATTGAAATTTTCGGCCGACCCAAAAAGTATCGCGTGGTAGAGCCCAAAGAAGCATTGGATATTTTGGTCAAGCGCAAAAAAGAAGAAGTAAAAGCCTTGGAAGAAAAGAGCACGGAATTGAAGTCGCTCGTGGAAGGGTTTGAAGGATTGCAAGAAGAAGACGGCGAAAAAGTCATGAAAGTCAAAGACAAGCAGGATTTCAACCGCATTCTCGCCCAAGAAATCGGAAACGCCAAAGAAACCGTTGTTGCGTTTTCCAAGCTCGACGAGGGGAACGACACGTTGAAAGAAGCCTTGCACAACGCCATCAAAAAGAAAATTTCCGTCAAAATGGTGTCCAAAAGCCACCCGGCTGCACGCATGTTGCAAGATGCCGGAGTATTGTGGAAAGAAAACGACCACGGGTTGAATGCCTACATTATCGACGGCAAGAAAGTCATTCTCGGACTTTCGGATTTTTCCAAACAACGCCCCGAATACCATTTCACGATTTGGAACAACAACAAAGCCATGGCCAATGCCTTGCAAAAATACTTCGACCACGTGAGCGGGCAAAAATAAGGAGGAAAAAAATGATTAAAAAGCCAACGACTGCTGGAATGCGGTTGAAATTGAGGGAAGCGGCACAACGTGATTTGCTTTCACGAAGAGTGACCGAGAATCAGCTTAAGAGCAAAAGCCAAAAAATAAAGCTCAGAAGATTGATTGCCGAGATGAAAAAGAAAGGGAAAATAGAATATCAACCAAAAGTCGAAAAACGCTTGCCGAGGCCAACGCTTTAAAACTCCCCCAACCTAATTCTCGAACATGGTTTCTCCAATAGAAGACACTGCCTTTCGCTATGCGGTGAAAAACGCGTTCGTGCACAATGGCATTGCGGATTTGGGTGCCGTCATCGGCAAAGTGGCAGCGTTACACAAGGACATTGTTTTGGTGAAAGAAATTCCAAAAATCAAGGCCATGGTCGACCAAGTCAACGCCATGCCATTCGAAGAGCTCGAAAAGCATTACAAGCGCTTGGAAGACTCTTACGAGTTGAAAGCGCGACCGCAACGAGATGGCCTTCCTGAATTGGGATGGGCTTCGGAAGAGCCGGTCGTGACCAGATTTGCCCCCAATCCCAGCGGAAGCATGCACTTCGGACATGCGCGCGCCGCATTGTTGAGCGCAGAATACGCGCGCTTGTACGGGGGAAAATTTTTCCTGCGCCTTGACGATACCGATCCCAAGATCAAAAAGTCCGTGGAAAACGCGTTAGAAATTTTCGAACTGGACTTGCACTGGTTGGGGTGCAAGATTGACGGAGTGGAAATCGCTTCCAAGCGTTTGGAAGTATATTATACGCACATTCGAAAACTGCTCGTGCAAGGAAACGCGTACGTTTGTACGTGCAAGGGCGAAGTGTGGAGGGAACTCAAAAAGCAACAAAAAGCCTGCCCTCACCGCGAATTGGACGCGGACAAGCAGTTGGAAGCGTTCCAGAAAATGCTGAACCACGAGCTGAAAGAAGGCCAGGCGATTGTCGTGTTGAAAACCGACTTGCACCACAAAGACCCTTCGGTTCGCGACTGGTTCATGGCCAAAGTGGTGGACAAAGTGGAACACCCAAAAGTGAAAGACAAGCACGTCTGGCCTTCGTACAATTTCGCTTCTGCAATAGACGACCACGAAATGGGAATCACGTTGATCATCCGAGGACAGGAACACGCGCAAAACGCGACCAAACAAAAATATTTGTACGATTATATGAGTTGGAAATACCCACACGCAATTCACACGGGAAGGATCAAACTCCAAGGAATGGAATTGGGAAAGAGCAAAATCAAAAAGAAAGTGGAAGAGGGCGAGTTTTCCGGGTTTGACGATCCCAGAATCGGAAGCATTGAAAACTTGCGACGGAGAGGCATTTCTGCAGAAGCGATTAAGGAAACCATTCTCGCGTTGGGAATCAACCCGAACGATGCTACGCTTTCCATCGACGCGTTGTATGCTGCGAATCGAAAAATCATCGACTCGAAAAGCCCGAGACTGACGTTTTTCGAAAAACCCTCCAAACTCGACGTCCAATTTTGCAAGAAGTTTGTCGCGTGCATTCCGTGGAACGAAGAATTTCCGGAAAAGGGAGAAAAAGCGTACGAGTTGCAAGAAGGACAACAACGGTTTTTGGTTCCAGAAGAAGGACTGAAAAAAGTCAAAAAGGGAGAAGTGTTTCGCCTCTCGCACGCGTGGAACGTGAAAAAAGGCGAAAAAGAAAAAGGAGCCGTATTGGCCGAATATGTGGGCATTGGAAAAATCAACAAAGAAATTCTGCCATGGTTGTTGGAAGGGGAGTTTTTGGATGCCGAAATTTTCATGCCGGACGGTAGCAAAAAATTGGGAATTTTGGAAAAGGCCGTCCAAACCTTGAAAGAAAGCGAAACCGTATTGTTAGAACACTTCGGCTATTGTAGGATTGACAGGATGGGAGAACGCGTCGTACAGTTATGGTATGCCCACTCGTAAAGACGCTAAAAAGTGACATTTTAAAGCCTTTTTGTTGGAATTCTAGTATTGCTTTTTCCCTCAATAGATTGCGCGAGATGATGCGCTTTGGAAAAGCCCTGAAAAAAGGAGATGATGGGTAGTATGGCGAAAGAATTGTCGAAAGAACTGCAAGAGAACGCGTTGGGCGTTTTGGAAAAAACGCGCAAAGGCGGAAAAATCAAAATCGGAACCAACGAGGTTACGAAAGCAGTAGAGCGCGGAGTGGCCAAACTCGTTTTTGTAGCCGAAGACGTTTCGCCCAAAGAAGTCGTCATGCACTTGCCAATTCTCTGCCAGGAAAAAAACATTGCGTTTGCGTGGATTGCCACGAAAAAAGAATTGGGCGAAAAAGCCGGAATCGACGTGGGCGCTTCTTCCGTAGCCATCATCGAAGAAGGCGATGCGAAGAAAGAAGTCGAAGACATTGCCAAAAAATTGAAAGACGCGGCGAAATGAAAATGAAGGGAAGTAATAGAAACCGTAGGTGTCTATAATGTCGGACGATGAGAGCGGAACCCCGGCCGAAGTCGTGGAAATTGTCAAACGAACTGGAGTGAATGGAGAAATCACGCAAGTGTTGTGCCGCATTTTGGAAGGAATGGAAAAAGGCAGGATTAAACGGCGCAATGTCAAGGGAAATTTGAAAAAAGGAGACATTTTGATTTTGTTGAACACGGAACGCGAAGCGAAAGAGATTCGCGCACGCTGAAACGTAAAGGGAAGTTGAAAACGGGAAAAGGAAGGGATTAGGAAACGCAGTTTCCTATCGAAGGTGTCCATATGAAGTGCAGTTTTTGCGGGGAAGAAATGCCCAAAGGAACGGGAAAAATTATCGCGCGAAAGGACAATAGCGTCTTCTACGTGTGTTCGAAAAAGTGTGAAAAAAATTTGTTCAAACTAAACCGTTCTCCGACGCGAGTGAAGTGGACGGAAGCGTATCGCAAGGCAAAAGTGGCTCGATTGGCGACTGCGGCAAAAAAAGGTGCCTGACATGATTGAACGAACGCTCGTGCTGTTGAAACCAGATGCGGTCCAACGCAGTCTGAGCGGGGAAATCATGCACCGTTTTGAAACCACTGGCCTCAAAGTAGTGGGCGCCAAAATGGTTTGGGCGGACAAGGAATTTGCCAAAAGCCATTATTTTGACGTCGAAGAACGCTATGAAAAGCTCAAAGGCGAAGGGTATGGAAAATTCGTCCTCGACAGACTCACGACGTATTTGTGCGACGGTCCAGTCTTTGCCTTGTGCATTGAAGGCGTAGAAGCCGTCAAAAACGTTCGAAAACTGGTCGGACCGAGTCCTTATCCGAACTTGTGTCCTCCGGGAACGATTCGTGGAGATTTTGCCCACACAAGCCAGTATCATGCCGACCACGACAACGCGGAAGGTCACATGAAAAATTTGATCCATGCTTCGGGAAACGAGGAAGAAGCCCAAAAAGAGCTTGCCCTCTGGTTCAAGCCGGATGAGTTACACTCGTACAAGACCGTGCACGACGTGCACGTGTTGTAAAACAGAAAAAAGATGAATATGAAGAAGGGAAAAATATGGCCGAAATTCGCAAACCCATCATTACCGTGCTCGGCCATGTCGACCATGGAAAGTCGAAATTGTTAGACAGCATTCGCGGCACAAACATCGTAGACCGCGAAGTTGGCGGAATCACCCAACACATTGGAGCGACAGAAGTTCCCATCGAAACCGTCAAACGAATTGCCGGACCGTTGCTCGAAAAGTTCGGTTTCAAAATCTCCATTCCCGGACTGTTGTTCATTGATACGCCAGGCCACGAAGCGTTCACCAATCTCCGAAAGCGCGGGGGGAGTTTGGCGGATTTGGCGGTGCTGGTGGTGGATATCACACAAGGGTTCCAGCCGCAGACCGTGGAAGCGATTGAAATTCTAAAGTCCTACAAGACGCCATTTGTGGTTGCGGCCACCAAAATCGACTTGATCCGCGAGTGGGAATCCAAAGAGGGAAGCGTTTCTGATGGATTAAAACGCAATGAGGGAGACGGAGAACGCGCATTGGACGTCAAATTGTACGAATTGGTCGGAAAATTGCACGAGCACGGGTTTCAAAGCGAGCGTTTCGACCGGATTCGCGATTTCACGAAACAGATTCCGGTGATTCCCCTCAGCGCGAAAGTGGGAGAGGGCTTGCCGGAATTGTTGATGTTTTTGGCCGGACTTTCCCAGAAGTATTTGGAAAACGAGTTGAAAATCGAAGTTTCGGGTCCGGGAAAAGGCAGCGTGTTGGAAGTGAAAGACGAAAAAGGGCTCGGAAAAACCATCGACGTCATTGTATACGATGGAACGTTTTCTGTCGGAGACGAAATCGTGCTTGCGGGAGCGGACGATTTAATCCGAACGAAAATTCGCGCACTCTTACAGCCGAAACCATTAGATGACATTCGCGACCCGCAAGAAAAATTTCAAAATGTGAAAGAAGTGCATGCGGCGGCGGGAATCAAAATCGCGGCACCGGGATTGGAGAACGCGCTGGCAGGGTCGTTGGTGTTGGAAGTGGCGGAAGGAAATGAAGAAGAACTGGTTCGTGCGGAAGTGCAAGGCATTGAAATCGAAAGCAATACTTTCGGTCCTATCGTCAAAGCAGACACGTTAGGCGGTTTGGAGGCGATGGTCAAATTATTGGACGGAAAAGGGGTCAAAGTGAAACGCGCGCATGTGGGAGAAGTGTCCAAGCGCGACGTGTTGGAAGCGGCCGCGGTTTCGGAAAAAGAGCCGTTGAAAGGGGTTATTTTTGCATTCAATGTCAAAGTGCCGGCGCTGGCGCTCCAAGAAGCCGAAAAGCGCAATGTGAAGATTTTTTCTGAAAATGTCGTGTATCGACTCATTGAAACCTATGATTTGTGGGTGAAAGGAAAGAAGGAAGAAGAGAAGAAAGAAGTGTTGTCCACCTTGGTTTGGCCGTGCAGAATGGAAGTGTTGCGCGGCTTTGTTTTTCGAAACAGCAAGCCAGCCATTTTTGGAGTGAAAGTGCTGGAAGGGAGATTGAAGGCAGGGGTAAAATTGTTCAACAATTCCGGAATCATTGGAACAGTTGATGTGATGCAAAACAAGGGAGAGACTGTCGAAGAGGCAAAGGCCGGAGACGAAGTGGCGATCAGCGTGGACGACGCAGTTTTGGGCAGAAACGTGGCCGAAGAGCAAACCCTTTATACTGTTATTCCCAAGAAGATGTTCGTAGAGCTCGAAAAATTCAAAGAATTTTTCAGTCCTTCCGAACAGACATTATGGGAGGACATTCGAACGCTCGAAGCGAAGCTTCGCATCGAGTGAGCCCGATCTGCGAAAGTGGTTGAGGTGAAAGCATGCAAATCGTGATATCGGATCCCAAAAAAAAGCAAGCCTATTCCAAGAAAGTCGAAGGCATTGGTTCTTTGGCCGGAAAAAAAATCGGCCAAACGATTTCGTTGGACGAGTTCGGACTGCAGGGATACGAGGCCAGAATTTCGGGAGGCTCTGACAAAACCGGAACGCCCATGCGTTTTGACTTGCCAGGAACTCAGAGAAAGGAAATCTTTCTCGCCAACAGGCCAGGATTTCGGCCGGAACGAAAAGGACAACGCGTGAAAAAAGCCGTGCGCGGAAACGTGATTGCGGAAGACATCCACCAATTGAATATCGTGGTTACTAAAAACGGCCCGACTTCGTTGGAAGAGCTGTTGCCGAAAGAGAAAAAAGAGGCCAAGAGCTTGAAAGACAAAATGATTGAAGAAAGTCATAAGGCCGCGGAAACCATGAGCGCGGACGAAGCGCAAAAAATCAAGGGAAAAATAAAGAAGTGAATTAATGAAGAAAGCAGCGCCCAAAAAAGATTCCAAAAAAGTCAGCGACGGTGCTGCACTTTCTTCCCCTTCTACTAAAAAAAGCGAAGCCAGTGCAACCAAGCCGAGAGATGGTATTCAAGCCAGTACTACCAAGCGGAGCGCTAGTGCTACTGCAGGTAGTACGTCGCCAAAGCCGCGCGAAAGCGGCTTGGCACAGCAGCCGATTGGAAGCGGCTCGGGACAGGCCGAGCTCAACATCGGAATGATTGGGCATGTTGATCATGGAAAAACAACACTTACCGAAAAACTGACGGGAAAATGGACGGACACGCACTCGGAAGAAATCAAGCGCGGCATTTCCATCCGACTCGGATATGCGGACATTGTCTTTCGCAAGTGTCCAACTTGTTCAGCGCCGGAATGTTTTACGACCGCACTCAAGTGTCCATCGTGCGGAAAAGAAACCGAAGTATTGCGCAAAGTTTCGTTCGTCGACGCCCCGGGGCACGAAACATTGATGACAACCATGTTGTCCGGAGCCGCATTAATGCAAGGCGCAGTGTTGGTCATCGCGGCCAACGAGCCAGTTCCGCAACCGCGCACGGCAGAACACGTTATGGCGTTGGAGTTGAGCAATGTCAAGCACATTGTCGTTGCCCAAAACAAAGTGGATTTGGTTTCGCGCGAGAAAGCGTTTGAAAATTTTCAACAAATCAATGCATTTTTGAAAGAATACGGTTTCGAAAATGCGCACGTCATTCCGGTTTCGGCCAATTTCGGCGCGAATTTGGATTTGCTGATGGAAGCCATCAATTCTGAAATTCCGACTCCCGAATTCGAGTTGAACAAGCCGTTGAAAATGTTTGTCGCTCGCAGTTTCGACATCAACAAGCCGGGAACAAAAGTGGAAGATTTCAAAGGCGGGGTCTTGGGTGGAAGCATTGTCCAAGGGACTGTAAAAGTGGGGGACGCGATTGAAATTTCTCCCGGATTCGACGGAAAGAAGTTAGTAACAAAAGTGGAAAGTTTGAGCACGTCATTCGGAAAATTACAGGAAGCGAAGCCGGGCGGGTTGATCGGCATTGGCACGCAATTGGATCCGAGCATTTGCCGCAACGACCAGTTCAGAGGGCAATTGGCGGCCAAACCAGGAACTTTGCCTGCGCCGACCCAACGCATGAAATTGGAAGTGGAATATTTGAAACGGTTGTTGAATGTGGAAGTGTCTCCTTACAAGATGAACGAGATTGCGTTGGTCAGTGTGGGAACCATGACGGCCGTGGGAAACGTTGTTTCCAGCCGGAACAATGTGATCGAAGTGTTGTTGAAAAACAACGCCATTGTAGACAAGGGACAAAAGGCCGCACTTTCGAAAAAAATCGGCGCCAGTTGGAGACTCGTTGGATATGGAACCGTTGCCTAAAATTGCATTGGATACGAACATGCTGATGGCGATTGCCCAGTTTCATATTGACATTTGGACGGAAATCGAAGACCAGGTTGGAAAAGTTGAATTTGTGGCGCCCCGACAAGTGATAGAAGAGCTTCAACTGCTGGAAAAACAGAAAAAGACTGCGTTGGCCGCCCGAATCGCACTCCAACAAGCCAACGAAAAGGCCAAAATCGTTCAAGTGAAGGCCAATAGTGCAGATGCGGCATTGAAAAAACTGGCCAAACAAGGAGCATTGATTGCAACGAATGACCGCGCGCTACGGAAGCACATAAAAGGCAAATGCCTGGTTTTGCGCCAAAAAAGGTTAATAAGATTGTGCTAAGTATTGTGAAAGTGAGCATATGTACTATATTTACACCATCAACGACACGATTCGCGTTCCGCCGAACAAGTTTTCCGAAGACTTGGAAAAGGCCTTGAAAGCCATTGTCCAAGAACAGTACGAAGGACTGGTCGACGAAGACTTGGGAGTGGTTGTGGCCGTCATTAGTGCGAAAAAAACCTCGGAAGGAAAAGTCATTCCCGGCGATGGGGCTGCCTATTTCGACGCCGACATCGAGTTTTTGGCCTTCAAACCCGTATTGCAAGAATTAGTGGAAGGAACGGTTTCGGAAATTACGGAATTCGGCGCATTCGCCAAAACAGGACCTTTGGAAGGATTGATTCACATGAGCCAAATCATGGACGAGTTTGTCAACTACGATCCCGCACTTCCCGGATTTGTCGGAAAAGAGTCGGGAAGAAAGTTGGTCAGCAAAGACGACGTGTTGTGCAGAATTGTAACCATCAGCATGAAAGGAAGCATTGCCGAAAGCAAAATCGGATTGACGATGAGACAACCCGGACTGGGAAAAGAAGATTGGAAGACCATCGAAGCCAAACCCGTCAAAGAAGCCAAAAAGAAAGAGCCAAAAATGCAAAAAATCGAACGCCGCGGAAAAGAGGAAAAGAAGTGAAATTGAAGGGAAGTTGGAAAGGAAAAGGAAGGGATTAGGAAACGCAGTTTCCTATCGAAGGTGTCTATTGTGAGTTTTGGAAAAGCGTGCAGAAACTGTCGGAGAGTCATCGACGAAGGAAGCAAGTGCCCCAATTGCGGCAACGACACGTTTACCACTTTCTGGCGAGGGTACGTGGTCATCATCAACCCCGAACAGTCTGAGATTTCAAAAAAAATGGGAATCGAAAAGCCGGGAAAATACGCGTTGCGTTTGAGCAGGTGAAAGAATGGACTTGAGCATTGAACAAAAACAGAAACAGCCATTGCTGGACAGAACGGAAATCGTTTTTTCCATCGACGGTTGCGAAACAACCCCTTCGCGAGAAGAAGTGCGCGGAAAGATTGCCGCACAATTGAATGTTTCCGAAAAATTGGTTGTTGTAAAACACATTCGACAACGGTTTGGCGCAAAAACAGTTTCGGGATTTTGCCACGTGTACGATAGCGAAGAAATGTTGAAAAAAGTGGAAGTCAAGCACAAGATTGCCAAAAACACAAAGACAGTCAAAAGCGAAACTCCCAAAGCGGAGGCGTAATCCATGGCCGACAAAAAACCAGCCGCACAAAAGGCCAAAAAAATCCACAAAGCCTCCAATTACAAAGTCGAAGGCGACAAAGTATCGCGTTCGAAAAAATTCTGTCCCAAGTGCGGGCCCGGAGTTTTTCTCGCTGAACATTCGGACCGTGGTTCATGCGGCAAGTGCGGGTACACTGAATGGAAGCGCTAGGCCTTTCGCAAAGCGTTTTTTTCGCAGACCTTTTTCCAAAAGGCCTTTCGCTCGAATTCATCGCACTCGACGCTCTATTGATCGGATTGCCGATATTGTTTTGGAAATGGACAAAAGAAAGCGTCCGCGAAAAACTCTCCCTCCACTTTTCAAAAGAAACCATTACGCACGCGCTGATATTGGCGGTATTATTAATCGTCGTTGGAACTGCCACGGCCTTTTTGGCCTCGTTTTGGATGGGAAACGATTTGGAAAAAGTTGCCCAAGCGTTGGAAGGCTGGAAATCGGCTCCCTTGCTACTCGCATACTTGATTGTCGTTCGACCGTTTGCCGAAGAAGTTTTTTTCCGCGCATTTTTAGTGCCCTTGACAGGCGTGCCGATTTCGGCGCTTTTTTTCGGACTCGCGCATTATGGATATGGTAGTGTGGTGCAAATTGCGGGCGCTTTTGTTTTGGGGTTGGTACTCGCTTTCTGGTTTCAAAAGCGGAAAAATTTGTCCGAAAACTGGGTCGCACATATGGCTTATAACGCGTTCGCCGCACTCAGTCTCGCATGAAGGCACCAGCGGAAAATTACGCTAAGCGGGTTTTTATAAGCAAAAATCATTTTTACAGAAGTGGGAAAAGACACGTCTAATGAAGGAGCGATTGTGATATGCAAACCTTTTTATTCGAGTTGCTTTCTATTTCGGAAGGGTTAGGTTGCAGGACAAAAAGCAGGCAAAATCCAAATCTGTTTCTTCAAAAATCTCCTTGACTAACTGCATTTCCATCTCTGATTTCAGCAAGCAGGACATAGAGTTTGTTTTGGAGAAAGCGGCCAGAATGGAGAAAATTCCAAAGCAAAAGAAAATGAAGATGCTTGATGGAAAAATCTGCGCCTCGTTGTTCTTCGAGCCAAGCACGCGCACGCGATTGAGTTTCGAGACAGCTATGAAGAATTTGGGCGCAAGGGTAATAGGGTTTGCAGATCCTAATGTGACAAGCCTGAAAAAAGGCGAAACATTGCAGGACACAATCCGCATGGTGGGCAATTACGCTGATTTGATTGTAATGCGTCATCCGTTTGATGGTGCAGCAAGAGCCGCAACGGAAGTTACAACAAAGCCAATCATCAATGCCGGGGATGGCAGCAACCAGCATCCCACGCAAACTTTGCTGGACCTGTTTACATTCAAAAAAGCATTCGGAAAAATTGACGGTCTGAAGATTGGTATGCTCGGCGATTTGAAGTATGGGAGGACAGTGCACAGTCTTGCTTATGCGCTAAGCATGTTTAAGGGCGTTGAACTTTTTTTGATTGCACCTGAAGCGCTTGCAATGCCACAATATATTTTGGAGGATGTGCGCACAAAAATGAAGGTCGAGGAAAGCACACGGCTTGTGGACTTTTTGCCGGAGCTTGATGTTTTGTATGCAACGCGCGTGCAGAAGGAAAGGTTTGCAGATCCATACGAATATGAAAAAGTGAAGGACGCTTACATCCTAAAGGCTGATATTTTGAAAGACGCAAAAAAGGATTTCAAGATAATGCATCCTTTGCCGCGCATCAATGAAATCAGCACGGAGCTTG
>CAZHUN010000008.1:0-7954 GCA_964535725.1 uncultured archaeon | reverse complement strand
TCAAGGAAGCGGGTGCGTCGCAAGAATTCATTGAATTGATGTGTTTGGCCTTTCGCGAGCAAATGCAATCGCGCATGCAGCTCCAAGTCGATCAAATGGTTTCCAACTTTGACCGCGTTTCGCAAGATCTCTCCATTTCTTTGGACACTTCTCGCTTGAAAAACCTGCAATCCCAGATTTCCGCCAAAGTGGATGCAGTGTGCAACTCGAACGAGGAAACGTTCGGGCAGGCAGTTCAAGAAGTCATGGACTTGATTGAAGGATCCAATGGCATGGCCACAATCATGCAGGACTTGTCGCAGCAACTGCAGTCGCAAATTCAAGTTCGCTTTGATGCGTTGAATGCGGAGACGCGCTCGCTTTCCGAGCAAATGCGCGAACATCCGGAAGACGCGAGCTTGCAATCGCAGTTGCAGGCCAAGTTTGAAGAAATGCAGTCTTTGGGAAACAAGTTGAACAACGCGTTTTCCGGAATCGAAGAAGAGGGAGAGGTTTCGTTCAGTGCAGAATTCTTGCAAAAACAGCTCGGCCTGTTTGAAAAGGTAATGGGCTATTACAAGAACAAGATGCTTTCCTATCAACAACAGCTCGAAGCGCAAGGCTTTGACGCGAGCGTCTTTGACGAAATCATTGCCTTCATGGACACACAATTGGAAGAAATGCGTTCCCTCTCGGCTTCCAATCCTTCCGAAGAAGAAATCATGGCCTTTTTCGAATACATGGAGCAATCGCAGGAAGAGTTTGACGAAAAAGTGGAAAAGTTTTTTGCCGTGCAGTTGAGCGACGAGTTTGCCGACTCCTTGGAAGGGTTTCGCTCCAAAGTGCAAGAAGGCATTTCGGCCGGAAAGGCGGAAGGAATTGACGTAAGCGTGCTAGAATCCAAACTCTCCGAATTCGATGCATTGACGGTGGAAATGGAGGCGTTGGAAGCTTCCGATGAAACCAATCCTGATGCCTTCTTTGACGCGATGGTGCGATTGCGCGTGATTTCGGCAGAAATCAAGGCAGAATGGAATCGCTTGAATGCAGTGGTGAGTGCATGAAGTCGTGGATGGTCGGTATAGTCCTCTTGTTGTTCTTGTTGGTCGGTTGCGTGCAGCCGCAAGTCAATGCGCAACAGGCCTTTTCCACTCCTTTGCCAGAATTGGTCGACGTAAACGCGCCCGAGGTTTCTTTTGGCTTGGAAACCGTTCAACCCGAACTTCCCGGCACGCCCTTGCCCTCGCGCTGAACTCCTTCGGACGTGGACGAAGATTGAAGCGACCTTTGCGTGAAGAACCGAGCGATTGCGCTAAATGCTTTTATTTCGAAAAGGCATTTCTTTTTCATATGCGCAAAATTGCGAGGAAAGGGTGCCAAAAATTTTCCACTGGCAAAGGCGAATGGCTTGGCCGCTTTTTGAAAGAAGCGCCCGACTTCTCTACCACAAAATATGCGACCCGAACTCATACGGAAAAGTTTGTGAAAGGCAAGGGCTTTGCATTTTTGGTTCACAAAGGCGGGAAAGAGCACTTGATTGAAACGCTTGCCAGAAAGCGTGGTTTTTTTGAACCGTTTTCTGTGAAAGTGAAAGGAAAAATTCAATGGTTCGTGAAAGACTATAACGGAAACGTTTGGAAAATCGACACCGCACAAGTTCGGAAATTATTCGAAAAGCAAAAGCATTCGCTTGTTCGAAGGAAAAAAGACTAGTTTTCGATTTCGAGCGTGCTTCCAATCGCTTGTCCCGGCAGTCCCTTTTCGAAGCGGACGCGTACTGCGCCTTTTCCGCCGTGCGTGTGCGACACTTTTCCCACAATGCTCTTTCCACTCGTCGTTTTCCAAACCGCCTTTTTTCCCATCAACTTGGACGCTTCGGCTTTGGTTTTGACTGCCGCAATTTCGACAATGAACTGGTTCGTGTATTGCGTTGCAACCCCTCTGCGGTGGTGGACAATGGTTCCTTTCATGGAAGTCATATTCGGATAAATGCAACAACACGGTTTTAAACCCTCCTCGGCCTTCCCTTTCTCCTATGCGCATTGCCGGAATCGACGAAGCGGGAAGAGGGCCTTGCTTGGGGCCTTTAGTGATGGCCGTAGCCGTCATCGACCAGAAAGAGGAAGGAAAACTGTTGGAAATTGGCGTCAAAGATTCCAAACAATTGACTGCCGAACAACGCGCTTTCCAATTTCCCAAAATCAAATCCGTGTTGGAAGAATTTTCCACAGTGCACATTTCTCCCCAAGAAATCGATTCTTTGCGCGATTGGAAGAGTTTAAATGAAATAGAAGCCATGCGTGCGGCATTCTTGTTAAACAACTTGAAACAAAAGCCGGACATGGTGTTTGTCGACTCTCCCGACATTTTGCAAGACAATTTTGGCAAGCGCATTGAAAAGTTTTTGTCGTTCGACGTCAAAATCCGTTCCGAACATAAAGCGGACATCAACTATCCGGTGGTTTCTGCCGCGTCCATTCTGGCCAAAGTCGAACGCGATGCGGTCATCCAAGAATTGGCCAAACAATTCGGCCAAGTCGGTTCCGGCTATCCCAGTGACGAAGTTACAGTGTCTTTTTTGCACAATTGGCTCAAGTCCCACTCTTCTCTTCCTCCGTTTGTGCGCCAGTCTTGGGATACTACTAAAAAAGTGTTGGATCACAAGTTTCAACAGAGGCTGGTATAATGGGGATTTTTGACAGAAAGAAAAAGTTTGACGATTTTCCGTTCGATTTTGACAAACTCGAAGAGATGATGGACCATTTGATGGGCGACATGATGCGTGGAGGAACGGCGGGAAACAAGCCGGTCGTGTTCGGCTTCAACATGCGTTTTGATTCGAAGAGCGGAAAACCGATTGTGGAAGAGTTTGGAAACGTTTCCCGGCAAGGCGGCCAACCCGTCATTTTGGACGCGCGCGAGCCTTTGGTGGATGTGCACGAAACCGATTCCGAAGTGTTGATTACCGCAGAACTTCCGGGCGTGGAAAAGAAAGACATTTCGTTGATTCCGTTGAAGAACGACCAGGTCGAAATTTCGGTCAACACGAAAGAGGCAAAGTTTTACAAGGTGTTGAAGCTGCCTTCTCCCGTTCTTCCCAAAACCGCCAAAGCCAACTTCAACAACGGAATTTTGGAAGTCTCTTTCAAAAAAGACGTGAAAAACGCCAAGCCGCAAATCAAGATCGACTAGGGCTTTTCCCGCTTGAATGGCATAGAATACTTTTTTATACTTTGAGTTCTTTTTCTATCTCATGTTGAGAATTAAAGCGGCTGTTAAAAATCTTGTTGAAAAAGCGCGAGGCAAAGACTCTCGGTTGATGTTGGACTTCTCCAGAACGTACAATTTGGCGCACAAGCTAAAATCGTCCGATAGAAAAAAGCTGATTATTCTCTCTTCCCCTTTTGCTAAAAACTATCGCAAGCGGATAAGAAAATTGTCCGAAACTGAACAAAACTGGGCCGAGCAATTGTTGGTGTGGAAAACATACGGCCAGTTCAACCTTTTGAGATGGATGGTCAAGCAAAAAGAATTGCCTTCGAGAGAGTTTCAGAAAATATCCGCTACGTTGCTTGAAAAAATTATCCAGCATGATAGCGCTGCAGAAGGCACGGATGCATTGTGTCTCCTAATCCGGTATAGTCCAAACCCTGCAAAATCGATGAAAAAACTGATGAAAAAATATCCTCCGGGCCGAAAACAAAAAATGAGTCGTTTGGTCGAAAATGCGTATGACAAGATGAAACGGTCGAATTTTTTGTAACCGCATCAAATGTTTTCTCTCGGTTTCAGCGTGACCGGGGTTTCTCCAAAATAGTCCAAAAACTTTCTCGTCGTGCGCACCACAAACGATCGTCCTTCTGGGTTGCGCGCAATCAGTCCCTTTTCTTCCAATGCTTTGACGTCCTCGTACGCTTGGTTTCCCCTGTATTTGACCAACACCGATTGTTTGATGGGCTGCTTGTACGCAATGAAAGCAAGGGTTTTCGACTCGCTTCGATTCAACTCGCTTTTCGAAGCGAAAGAGGCAGCGATGTTTTCATACCCCGAACGCAGTTTCATGGAATACCCCAAAGAGTTTTCGACGATTTCCAAGGCCGAGTCGCGCGCCTTGTAGTCGTCCGTGAGATCGTTCAGCGCAATTCTCAGGTCCGACACATTTGCTTTCGAAATCTGGTACAAGTCAGTCAGCGAGAGTGGTTTGGGGCTCATAAACAGCGCGGCTTCCAACAGTTTTTTTATTTCGGAAACTTCCATGCAGTGTAGAGTGCGTTGCGTGTTTAAATTCGTTTCTTAAGAATAGGTCTCCGTTGTTTCTTCTTGCGCAGGTTTTGTGTTATTCCTGGTGGCCCTTCCATTTCCAATTTCAATTTTGTCGAACGTCTGAATCGGTGCACGTCGTTCACGCGATTGGCCAATCGTGTCGCGATTTCGAGAAGGCTTCTCGCTTTGTCCAACTTTTTGCGGTCCTTGTATTCGGTTGCCTCTGCGATGAGCCAGTCGAGGATTAGTTTCCTGTCTCGAGAATTCGCTTTGTTGAACAGTGTTTCCACGGTTTGTTTTTTTGCAATCATTCAAATCCTTCCAATACTTCTTTCGCGTGCTCTTCCGGAGAGACTTTGGGAAAGATTTTCACGATTTTTCCCTTCTCGTCGATGAGTACTGTACTTCGTTGAATTCCCATGTACGCTCTTCCGTACATGCTTTTCTGCTGCCACGCATTGTACGCTTCCAGCACCTTGTGCTCGGGATCGCTCAGCAACGTGAAGTTCAATTTGTACTTTTGCGTGAACTTTTGGTGCGATTCCATGCTGTCCTTAGAAACTCCCAACACTTCGATTCCTTTTTTTCGAAAAGCCGTCATCGAATCCTGGAAACCGCACGCTTCTTTCGTGCATCCTGAAGTGTCGTCTTTTGGATAGAAGTACAACACGACCTTCTTTCCGCGATAGTCTTTCAGCTTGTGCTTTTTTCCTTCTTGGTCAGCCAATTCAAAGTCTGGCGCTTGCATTCCTACTTCAATCATGTCTTTCCCCCACAACTTTTTCGAACTCTTGTGCACTTTTCAACGGCATGGAACATATTTTATTTCGACACACGGTCGCGCAATTGTCTTCCGATTCCACGAGTTTGACAATTGTGGAGGCGCTTGAATGTTTCAATGCGACTTTCAAAAACTCTTCCGAACGTGCATCTTTCTTTCCATAAACCGTATACTCGGTTAGCCCGTTTTCGCACTCTCTCGAAACCTTCTCCAACAAAGTGCCGAAAATCCCCGCCGCTTTCGCTTTTCCCGCGAGCTCTTTCACGATTTTTTCCGCCCGCTCGGCGTATTCCAATTTTTCCGTCAAGAAAGCGAGCTTCAACAGCGCGTTGGCCACGAGTGCGTTTTCATTCACTTGCGTGTGCCTCTCTTTTAACGCGCCAAACGCTTTCTCGTTCGCGGAGTCGAAAAAAGTCTCGTCTTCTTTTCCGAATGTGTGGTGAATTTCTTGGAACAAAGTTTCCGCATGCTGTTTCCACTTTTCGTCAAAACTCAACTGATAGGCTTCCAAAAACGCCTGCAACATCCACGCCGCGTCTTTCAACAACAGCCACTCGCTTTGCTTTCCAATAATGTGGAACACTTTTCCATCTTTCCACGCTTTTTTTTCCAAAACTTCTGCCAAGTCCAACGCTTGCTTTTTGTATCGCTCTTCTCCTGTCGTCGCAAACGCGCTGCACAGCACGCGAACCATCATGGCGTTCCAGTCCGTGAACGCTCTTCTGTCCACGAAAGGCCTTTTTGTTTTTTCCCTTTCCTCTTTTCCGAGCGAATAATAGTGTTCGTCCGCGTCCTGCGATCCCGCAAACGTTCCGTCCTCGTTTTTCAACGTCCGCTGCACATATTCCAGCGCATGTGCGGCTTTCGCTTTCAATTTCTCGCTGTTCAACAGGGTCGCGCTTTCGAAATATAAAGGGATGTGGCGCGCGTTGTCTTCGAGCATTTTTTCATAATGGGGAATGCTCCACTCTTTGGTTGTACTATAGCGGAAAAATCCGCCTTGGACAGAGTCGTACATCCCGCGGTTGCCCATTTCGAGCAACGTCTTTTCCAGCATGGTTCTGCTCTCTTCGTCTTGCAAAAACCGCGCGCGATAGTACACATAGTCCAAAACTTCTGCCATGGGAAATTTAGGCGCGGCGCCGAATCCTCCGAATTCCGGGTCGAAATTTCCGGAAATAGTTTCCCAAACCGTTTCGTGCAGTTCTTCCGTGCTTGCGTGCAAATTTTCAATCATTTTTTTCTGGTTCAATTTTTCAAAAGTTTCGTCCACCCCGCTCCCGTTCGATTTCCAAAAATTGACCGCGCCTTGCAAAAACTGTTTCATTTGGACCGCGTCCAAGTACGTGTAACCGTCGACCATGTTGGCTTGCGGCGTCAATATTGCAGTCGTGGGCCATCCACCGCAATTGTACCGCGAATTGATGTCGGGACGCTCATCATTGTCCACTCGGACGGGAATGAAATTTTCATTGACGAGTGCAACCACTTCCGGATTGGCATATGTTCCTTCGTCCATCACATGGCACCAATGGCACCATACTGCGCTGATGTCCAACAATACGAGCTTGTTTTCTTTTTTCGCTTTTTCGAACGTTTGTTCATTCCACGCAAGCCATTTCACAGAATCTGCCATACAATGCACTTTTCGCCAATGGTTTAAATATCCCTTCAACTTTTGTTCTGCCATGAAAGCTTTCTATCAACCATTTCTTGCTGAAGCGATTGGCACTTTTATTCTCGTATTCATCGGCGCCGGAGCGGTTGTAGTAGATTCGCTTTCGAACGGCGCGGTGGGATTGGTGGGAATCGCTTTCGCCCACGGCCTCGCCCTCATGAGCATCATTTATTCCATCGGCGCGATTTCGGGCGCGCACGTGAATCCCGCAGTAACCATTTCCTTGTGGATGGCGAAAAAAATCGAAACCACCAAAGCGCTGGGATACATCGTTTCCCAATTGGTCGGCGCTTCTCTTGCCGGATTTTTGCTCCTCGCGATTTTCGGCAACGCCGCGAACTTGGGCGCGCCTGCAGTCGCTTCCGCCATTTCTCCATGGACTGCTGTGTTGGTCGAAGCCGTGCTGACTTTCTTTTTGGTGTGGACGGTTTTCGGAGTCGCTGTCGACAAGCGCGGTTCTCCGCACCACGCGGGTTTGGCCATCGGTTTGGTGCTCACATTCGATATTTTGTTCGGCGGTTTGCTCACAGGAGCCGCCGTGAACCCCGCGCGCGCTTTTGGGCCAGCATTCGCTTCCGGATTTTGGACATTGCAATACGTGTACTGGGTCGGCCCGATTTTGGGCGGGTTGATCGCGGCGTTGTTGTATAATGAATTGTTGTTGAAAGGCAAAAAGTAGTCGGCGTCTGTCGAACCAAAACCTTTTTATTACGCGTGAACCATACTTCATGCATGATGCAAGAACAGACGCAAGAACTGGTCTCCAAAGACATGACCATCGGGGATGTCGTGGAAAAATTTCCCGAAACGGCTTCTGTCATGGAAAGTTTTGGACTGCACTGCATTGGCTGCCATTCCAATCCTTTCGAAACTTTGGAAATGGGCGCGATGAGTCACGGCATGTCCGAAACGCAAGTCAGCGAAATGTTGACAGCGATTAACAAAAGCATTCTTTCTCCCGAAGACCGCGCCAAGCTGGACTTGAACAAGTCCGATGTGGAACTCACCCCTTCCGCGGCCGCCAAACTGAAAGAACTGGCCGTGCAAGACGGCAAAGGCGATTACGGTTTGAGAGTGGGAGTCGTTGCCGGCGGTTGCCATGGCAGCGAGTACTTGATGGATTTCGAACTCGCTCCGCGTGCGGAAGACAAAGTGTTGGAATCCAATGGTTTGAAGATTTTCTTGAACGTCGAAAGCCAGCGCTTGTTGAAAGGCACGGTTATTGATTACGTCGAAAGCGAATTCGGCGGCGG
>CAZHUN010000007.1:0-8591 GCA_964535725.1 uncultured archaeon | reverse complement strand
CTTGGAGTCATGCTATTCCCAATCGCCCTATTTCTCTATTTCATTCCGCCGTTGAAAAGTTGGGGAAAAATGCTTCTCAACTTGTTAGGAATTGCCTTGTTCATGCAAGTCGTCGACGTCATCATACTCATCGCATGCAATCAAGCACTCCAAAACTTGGCCGGCCAAACCGGAGCTTCGATGGTTCCTGCACTCTCATTCTTTCTCATCTTCATCGCCAACATTGCACTCATGTTCTATGCATTCGTCAAAACATCCGCTTCCGTCGTCGAAAATTCGGCCACGGTGGGAGTTGCCCTTGGAGCACTCACCGGACAAGTCGGACTATTGGCAAGCTCTCTCAAAACCAACCCTTCTTCAAAAGGTGAATGAAAATGGCGTACGAAATTCCCCAAAACCTGAAATACGAAGAAAAAATCATATTTGGACTAACACTCAAACAATTCGCCTGGATTGGACTCTTTGGAATCCTCGCCGCAACCGTATTCTTGAAAACCAACATCGACTTGTACGCAAAAGCCATAATCGCCATCCTATTCGCCCTTTCCGGAATTAGCTTCGCCTTTCTCGGATTTTTTGAAAAACTCCAAACCCTGTTCCACTTTTACAAAAGCCCTCGAGGCGCAAGCTTTTGGGACCGCAAACTCGACCATTTTATCGAAGTCAACGAAATCCACAACGACACCATCTACTTGAACGACGGAAGCGCTCGCGCGGTTTTACAAATCATTCCCATCCACTTTTCCCTACTCTCTCTAGAAGAACAACGCGCCATCGTCGCACGCTTTCGAGACTTTCTGAACTCGCTTGATTTTCCGGTGCAGATTGTCATGCGAACCGTCAACCTAGAATTGAACGAGTACCTTGCTTCCATGCAAAAAAAAGTTTCCGAATCGCGAAAAAAAGGATTAACAGAACAATTCGAATCATTCAAAACATTCATCGAAACCAAAATAGAATCCAAAAAAATCAAAAACCGCCTCTTCTATATGCTGATTCCAACCACGCAACTTTCAACAAAACCAGCACTTTTTCTAAAAAAAACGATAGACTCGAAAGAAATATTCGAAAAACAGTTAGAAATTCGCGTTAAAATTTGCCAAGAAAAACTCAAAAAATGCAACCTCTTATCCGAAAGACTCAACGATGCCGAAATCGTCTCGTTCCTCTCCACTTACTTCGAAGGATTCATCGAAGCCCAACACGACTACTTGTCCGCACTCACAACCAAAAAAGAAGGTGAAACAAATGTCCAACAAAAAAAACCGTGGCTTGACGCTCTCGGAAAACCAACTATTCAATGAAATTGTCGAACAAATGCGCGTCCACAACCGCATTCACGCCATCCAAGTCCAAGCCATGCTCAACAAAAAAATCAAAGAAAGGAAGGCGAAAACATGACGACATTGAAAGAATTGCTCAAACCCTCTCTCGTCAAAAACGACTACGACCACATACAACTCAACACCAACTACAACCGCGTCATCGCCGCCGTCGGCTATCCGCGACAAATCCGAGAAGGATGGTTGAACAACTTAATCGCTTCCGAAGGCGATTTCGACATTTCTATGCACATTAAACCCGCGCCATTGCATTCTGTACTCACCAAACTCAACCAAGAACTGGTCAAACAAAAAAGCGACATTTTAGCCGCCGAATTGAAAGGAATCGTCAATCCAGTTTTACACGTCCAACACGCCGACACTTTGAAAACACTCGAACGATTGCAGTTAGGAGAAGAAAAACTCTTCGACTTAAGCCTCTATCTCAATGCAAGAGCAAGAACCAAAGAAAACCTCGATTTGTTAACGCAAAAAATTCAAGGAGAATTAAATGGAATGATGATTATTCCCAAAATACCCTACTTCAAAATGTTGCCCGCCTTGCAAAGTGTTCTTCCGATAGGAAAAGACAAGCTTAATCTCTCCCGAAACATCACTTCAAACGCCCTGGCTGCTTGCTTTCCCTTCACCACCAGTTTTTTGAACATTCAAGAAAACGGCCTCATGTTCGGCTTGAACCAAAGCAACAACATTCCCATCATTTTAGACCCTTACACTTTCACCAATTACAATGGCCTCGTCATTGGCAGTTCGGGAGCCGGAAAAAGTTTTTTCGTCAAACTCTACATTTTGCGAAACTTGCTCAACAACATCAAAACTTTGATTATCGACCCGCAAGGAGAATACATCGAATTGTGCAAAACCTACAACGGCCAACTAATAGAAATTTCCCGCAATTCCAAAACCATCATCAACCCTTTCGACTTAATGGGCCGCGATTTCGGCGAAAAAATGTTGTCGTTGATGGATTTGTTCAAAATCATGTGCGGAGAACTCTCGGAAGTCCAAAAAAACATTTTAGACAAGTGCATCATGCAAGCCTATCAAATAAAAGGAATCTATCCCAACGATCCAGAATCGTGGAAAAAAAAGCCTCCGATTATGGAAGATTTGTACAACCAATTATTGAAAGAAAAAACCCACGCCAGCCGACAAGAACTAATGACATACGAAGCGTTGGAAAACCGCGTTCGCATTTACGCCAAAGGAAGCTTTTCCTTCCTCAACAAACAAACCAGTCTCGACCTAACGAACGATTTGATTTCGTTCAACATTGTAGACATGCCCAACCAAGTCAAACCCGTCATGATGTACTTGATTTTAGATTTTGTCCACAAAAAAATGCAAGAAAACAAACAACGCAAACTATTGGTCATCGACGAAGCGTGGACGCTATTGCGCCACGGTGAACAAGCCACGTATTTGTTCGAAATCATCAAAACTTCTCGAAAGTTTGGAATGGGAATGGTCATCATCACCCAAGAAGCCAACGATTTACTATTTACCAAAGCCGGAAGAACCATTTTAGCCAACACCGCATGGAAATTACTCTTGCGCCAAGAGCCAGTAGTGATGAAAGAACTCGCCGAACGATTCAACCTCAACCACGAAGAACAAAACTTTATCCTCACCGCCCAAAAAGGAGAAGGTTTGTTGTTTGCCATGAACGACCGCATCCCCATTTCCGTTGTGGCATCCGAGAAAGAGTATGAAATCATCACAACCAACCCGGATGAATTGACCAAAAAAGAGCAGGCCAAAAAGCAGTTTGTGGAAAAAGTCGAGAAAGAAGAGCAGCGTTTGGGCGTTTTCAAACTCGACAAGACTTTTTACGAACGAGAAGGGTTGAACAAGACCGAAGAGCGTTTTTTACTTGAAAATGGTTTTCAGTTAGTGCGTTTTTACAATCTAGAAGGCACAACCAAAGCCTATTACCTCAAGAGTCCGCCGGAAAACCAGAGCCAGTCGCACTATTTTTTGTGCGAATTAATCGCAGAAGTGCTTCGAAAAGACTTTTTGAATGTCAAAACCGCCAATACTGTAGGCCCTGATATTGAGTTCTCTCACAACGGCCAAAAATACGCGTTGGAAATTGAAACAAGTCATGATTTCAAGAAAGACGCTGCCAAATTGTTGGTTAAGGCAGCTCAATTAGATCGAGATTTTGGTCAAAATTGGCGTTTTGTGGTAACCAAAGCCGACACCAAGACGGCGTATGAACGGTATGGCAAAGTGTTGGTTCGAACTGAGGTGAAAGAGTGGATTGGCTCTCTTTTGCCCCAATAAGGGCAGTTTTTCCTATCCGACCACCTCTTTTATATGACAATATGTCATGTAATGTATTATATGACAAAAATCGTGAATGCCTACATAGTAATATCCAACAATACGGGAAAGCTAGCCGAAGCCATCGCCAAACGTTTTCCCCATTTGAAATTTGCCGTTTGGGATTTAGCCGAATTCATGCCTTTCTTTCACAATGTTCGCCGAAACATGCGGTTCATCGAATGCGAGAAAGTGGCAAGAGAATCGGTTCGGGCGTTCATTTTGGGCGAAAAAGAGTTTGCAAACCTTATCGTTTTTGATGGAGAACGGAGGCCAAAAAGCGTGAACGAAGAATGGGCTGCTGGGCGAGGTGGAATCGAAGACGTAGTTGTCATTATCGGTAGGAATGATTTCAATGAAACCGAAAAATTTGAAAAGAATGGCAAAATTTTTTCCGAAAACGTTTTCGTTCCAAAACTCGAACGAAGACTCGTCGACTTGCTAGCGTACGCGTACAGAGAATGGCTGCCATTTTCAATGGGAGAAACGGCAGACGTTTTTGCCGGAGTCATTCGAAAAGAACGCGAAAACATCGATTTTGGCCTACTTTCAAGGTACGCGACTCGAAGGTATGTAGCCTGGATTTTGAACATGCTGCTGGTCAAACTATCTGAAAAAGACATGCTATTGCGTTCGGAAGTGGATGGTAAAATTTTGAAGAGCGGTGAACGCGCCTGGAAAGCTATCAAAGAAGTGGAAAAATTATGAATCTGGGTTTCGAGAAAAGGCAAAAACTCGTATTAGCCGTTTTGAAACAGTTGTCTATCGAATCGAAAAAGAAACGCCAAACTCTTGTTTTTGTTGGAGGAAGCGCAGCAAACGCCATTTTACCCAAAGCTAAGCGATTGTCTATCGACTTGGACGTCCACTATTCCGGAAAACCATTGGAATTGTTGGACTGCTTAAAACCAGAATATGAAATCGAGGCCCGGCATTCGTGGGACGACCAACAATTCGAATTCTTCACGGCCAAAAAAGACGGAACATTGGTCAAAGTCGATTTTGCACGTTATCCAATTTCCAAAAGCCAGTATTCGCTCGAAAAAATTGGAAAAGCTAGTAACAGTTTTACCACGCTTATCGGGAGAAACGATTATTTGTTGGCTTCGAAACTCGTCGCGTTATCCATTGGCAGGTTAGGAAGGAATCCCGAAAAGAAAGACTTTCAAACCGACTTTTTGAAAGACGTGTTCGATGCCGACCAACTTCTAAACACTATTCCAATAACAGCCAACGTTCGAAAAAACATAATTGCGGTTGTCAAAACCCAAAATAAATTGCGGAAAAAGAAAATTGCATTGCAAAAAGTTTTTGATAGCATTGAAAAAGCGTTATTGTCAGAAGTGCGCCTCGATGATGAAGGAATAGTCTCTCAAGGCGTTCGCCAAAACTTTGGAGAATACCTGACTGAAGGTCGCATCCAAAAGCCAGATTATTGGAGAATGTTGTTGCGTGTCGCGGCTTTCGTAAAAGCAAACCAAAAAGGCATCAGCATTGTCAAAATGGAACAAATGGTTGATGCCCAATACCGCGATTCGACTAGAGTCGAAGAATGGATCAATATACTTGAAAAAGCTGGCGTCAATCGAAAATTGTTGTACGAACTTAAAAATGTAAATCCGCAAGCACTCGGCTATTATTACATTGCCAAAAGTTGAAGATAGTTTAAGTTTGTTAAAGGTACATTTAAGGATTTAAGAAATAAATACCTCGGAGAAATAGTCCTATAAGCAATTCATACGAGAATGTTGGACACGGAACAAATCAAAGGTAAAAAAATATGGCATTGAAAAATGTATGGTCTTTGAATGTCGACGAAGCCCTTGTAGCCAACGAAATCAAAAAACATATAAAATCAAAAGAGTCAGAATTATTTTTTCCATATAATGCCCAAATGAAAGATATTGATCTAGTACTTATTAATTTGAAAAACCAGCATGTTTTTACATTTCAAGTAAAAGGGAGCAGATCATACCCTCCTAGCCCAAAAGAACAAACGCTATATGGAGAAGGGAATGCCGGGTGGATTGTTATTAATAAGAGACAAATATTTCAGGCTTCAAACAAAATCGACTTTTTTGTTATTCTTATCCACTCGATGACAAAAGTAAAAGAGCGACTTGGGCTAAAACTTCATTACATTGTGATTCCAACAACTAAATTCCAAGAACTAGTTTCAAGAAAACAAGCAAACCGGAAAGATGACTACAATTTTTTTATTTGGATTAATTCCGCAGGAAACGAGGCTTTCGACTTTCACGAAAAAGGCCGCACCCAAATTTCTCTAACCCCCTATCTTGACAATTGGACGCCAGTAAAAAGTGCCATAGAATAGCTTCATTTCTCACAACCCTCCAATTTACACCCATTTAACCATTCGGTTTAACGCCGTTTAAACATAATTATATAAAGGTCAAACTCGCAATGTCTTAATGCTAAGAGAGGTTGGGAATGCTTCCAGAAGAAGCCGTCCTGCATAACACTTTTTCTCGCATTCTACCCGGTTTCGGGCACAATCACGCGCGTATTCTCCATTTGCTCATCAACAAAGTGTCGAAAAACGCCAAACAAATCGAACAAGAAAGCAAACTCGCCCACAATACAGTATTGAAAATCTTATCCGAATTGAACGAAAAAGGATTGCTCGGATTTACCAACACGCGACCCAAATACTATTACTGCCTTGCCACCCTAGACTCTTTTGACAAGCTCTGCCAAATATACCATTCCACCCTCAAAACCGAATTCAAAACCGTCCGAACCGAACTGAAACAGTATTTAGAGAACGCCACGGCCCAAAGCGGAGAAGAATACTTGGTCAAAATACTCGAAGGCCAAACCACCCTCTATAACGCCAAAACAAAAGAAGAAATCGTCCTAAGCCACGAAATCGAACAATTGCGCCAAAAACTTGCTCAAATACCGGCCAAGAAGAAAGAAAAAGAATGGCAATTGGCATTTAAATGAGTCCAATAGTGGAATAAATTGGTTTAAGCGAAGATTTTACTACACGCCTTAATTAGTTTATTGTCGAATATAGTGATATTCCCAATCGTTAAGAAGGACTCACAGATGACAAAATGGGTTTCAGTTTTTGCTCCTGCTTCTATCGGAAACATTGGCCCTGGTTTTGACGTGTTGGGACTAGCAGTGGATGGTTTGGGAGATGTTATTCGCGCTCGATTGAACGAGGGTGGAGTTCAAATTTCGGGAATCGAGGGAGATGGTGGAAAGCTTCCGAGAGAGGCGGAAAAGAATACGGCGGGTATTGCAGCGTTGGAAGTTTTGAAAAAGGCTGAAACCCGACAAGGAGTAGAGTTGAAAATCGAAAAAGGGCTTCCGTTGGCATCAGGGTTGGGAAGCAGCGCTGCATCAGCATGTGGGGCTGCATTTGCCGTTAACGAATTGTTGGGAAAACCATTAAACGAAAACGAATTGCTTTTGTGTGCAACGATTGCCGAGAGCCAAGTTAGCGGAGGATTTTTTGCCGATAACACGGCGCCGTGTTTGTTTGGCGGAGCCACTTTGACACGTTCCTCTGAACCATTGGATGTTGTCCGCTTGGGCAGTATTAACGAATTGCGCGTCATTCTTGTTACTCCAAATTTTGAATTATTGACAACGAAAGCACGGGAAGTTCTCCCAAAGGAAGTTCCATTGCGCGATTTTGTTTCCAACATGGCAAATGCGTGTTTAATTGCAAGTGCGTTTTCCAGAAACGATTATGACTTGTTTTCGCGTTGTTTGAACGATAAAATAATTGAACCCGCACGCGCGCCATTGATTCCTGGCTTTTATGACGTGCAAAAGGCCGCGTTGGAGGCCGGAGCGGACGGATGCACAATTTCAGGAGCTGGACCCACTTTGTTCGCCATTACGAACGATTCGTCAAAAGCGGAAGCAATTACCAACGCCATGTCGCGCGCGTTTCAAAAACATGGGCATTCAAGTCAAACCAAATTCACGCGCGTGTGCAAAGAAGGAACCAAGCTGTTAAGGCGCGACAATGACTAAACGAATCGGAATCGGGTTAATCGGTTGTGGAATTGTTGGGAGCGTAGTCGTTCGATTATTGAACGAAAATCATTCTGAAATCGAGCGAAAAACCGGATTTGACTTGCGGTTGAAAAAAGTTCTGGTTAAGGAATTGAAGAAAAAGCGAGACAAAATCCTTGACACTAATTTATTGACTACGAAAGTAGAAGACGTATTGGAAAATCCAGAAATTGATATTATCGTTGAAGTCGTGGGAGGGTACGAGCCGGCAAAATCTTTCATATTGCGTGCGCTCGAAAACGGAAAGTATGTTGTTACAGCGAATAAGAAATTGTTGTCCAAGCATGGTGAAGAATTGTTTGTTGCGGCTGAAAAGAGTGGAAAGGACATTTATTTTGAAGCAGCGGTAGGAGGAGGAATTCCATTAATCCTCCCTCTTGCATTGAGCTTGTGCGCCAATAAAATCGAGTCGGTGAAAGGTATTGTAAATGGAACTTGCAATTACATTCTTTCGCGCATGGAAGAAGGAATGGATTATGCGCAAGCGTTGAAAGGCGCTCAGGAAAAGGGTTTTGCCGAAGCCGATCCCTCTGCAGACGTGGATGGTTTGGATTCGATGAACAAGCTTGTCATTTTGGCTTCGTTGGCTTTTGGAACGGTTTTCAAAGAAGAGGACGTTTTTGTTGAAGGCATTTCCAAACTTTCAGCAGTTGATATTCAAAACGCTAAAAATTTAGGATATAAAATAAAACTTTTGGGCATTGCCAAACAATCTTCTGAAGGAGTCGAATTGCGAGTTCATCCTACGCTTGTTCCTATCGAGCACCCACTAGCGAGTGTTCGAAACGAGTTGAATGCCGTGTCTATCAAAGGAAATTTTGTCGATGAGGTAACCTTTATAGGTAGGGGTGCGGGAGGAAATGCCAC
>CAZHUN010000006.1:0-21566 GCA_964535725.1 uncultured archaeon | reverse complement strand
GGTTCCGGATTTTCGGTTGGAATCAACTCGGTATCTCATGGAAGTGCACCCGCTGTTCGAGTCTGTGCACGTGAAAGTCAAGCGTGTGGAAATTCGCGTCTGCAATACATTCACGTTCGCATCCGAAATAATGTTGCTCGGCGCGTTATTGTCAATGCCAAAGTTTTGGTCGGAAGAATCGTTGGAATCTCTTCCTGCAGGAGTGTACACGTTGATGTCGATATAGTAGTTCCCATCTGTGATTAAGAAAATGTTCCAATCCCAACTGCATCGTACGCTGGAAGCAAAGTTGTTGCTCATACAATTGGCATCTACAGTAGGGTTTTGTCCCAAAGCGAACAAGTTCAAGTCTACAATCAGGTTCGTGTAGGACAATGCACTCGACGAATAGTACACTTTCGCGCGAAGGTAGTTGGAATCCGTGTTTTGCGCGTTAAAATCTATCACATGGTTGAAGTCCGTGCTTCCTTTTCCCCAATACGTTGCCCCGTTGGGAGTTATGACATTCACGTCGGGCTTGCTCGAAACGGAAGCGGCCGCTACGACAATGGTTTTGTCGGTTCCCAACGTCGTGTTGGAATCCGCGGAGGTTCCGATCACGTTCAACCGTAATTCGTATGTTCCGGCAATTCTGGGCCACACTCTCCAACGCGGAAAATAACTCTTTCCGGTATTCAAATCCGAATTCGTATCCGGTTCCGAGCCAAAGGCCAGCACCAATGCTCCTCCCACTGCATTCAAGTCCAACCACGTGCTACACCCTGCGCCTTGGCAGTATTGCAAGTTCGTATCCACTCTTCCACAGTCGGCGCTATTGGCCTTGCATTGTACTGTGGAATTGACATCGAAGTTGATGTCGACTGTATAACTGTTGTTGTCGGTTCTTGGAACTGTCAAATTCACGTCCAGTGTTCCATTGTTGTCGATTCCGAGAGAGGGAACGGTATAAACGGTGTTGCTATCCGCGCCGTCTTTGATTTTCAGCACAATGAAATAGTTGTTGTCCGTTACTCCAAAAATATTCCAGTCCCACGTGCAGCGGGTGGTGGTTGTAGAGATGTTGCTGTCGCACCGGGTAGTCACGAGATTCAAATCTCCTACAATCAGTGTTCCCCCTTCGGCTTTGGAAGTGTTATAGTTGATGTCCACTTTATAGTTTTCAAGGGTGTTCACATCCGCGTCCGACACATTGAAGTCGATAGTGAGGTTTCCATCCGTAGCATGACGGAACATTTTGAGTGCGGTATTGGGATTCAACCCGTCTACTAGAGTGATATTGGCATCGGGTTTGGCGTCTACAAAGTATAGTGCGGCAAATGCGCGGTTGTCGTCGGAAAGGGTTACTTGCAAAGTTACATGGTCTCTTGCCACCAAGGTAAGTGTGGCGGCTTGGAAAAAGCAAATCGTATTATTGCAGTCTCCTTTGGTTTCTGTTACTGTCCCGTTCTTGAACAGTTGGAGGCGTTGGATGTTTTTGTCCGAATATACGGAAACATTGATGTCGTGGTTTCCCGAAGGGATCACACTCCCCATCAACCGGTTGTTGTCCCACGAAATGAGGTTAATGTCTACTAATGAAGTCATTGCAAAACAGCGTTGGTTGTCCATTGCATTCCGCATCCCTATTCGCGTAACACTGGGTACGAAGCATCCCGTGTGCGCATTGTTGTCCCAGTTTGAGACTCCTTGATCGTCTTCTTCTCCCATGGCCGCCACACGGTAACCATTGCCCAAAATGGTGTGAAATGCATTATAGTCGTAGCTGGGAATGACAATTCCCGAACCATTGGTTACCGAAGCCCCTCGGCATTCTTTTCCCGTAAAGTTGTTCGCGTTATAGTTTCCGAAATCCCACACGTGCGCCACAGTACACGTTGCATTCTGGTTTCGGATGAACGTATAAAATTCCGCTTGGGTATCGCAATTGGTGTCTGCGGCGTGGCACAACTCGTTCGTATCCCAAACATCATGGTGTTGTAGGGTGGCAGAAACAGTTGGCGTCCATTCATACCCGCAAAGGGTTATTTTGCTTCCCACCACATTATAGGTGTCGGCTTGTTGTCGGCAGATGAGAAAATTTCCGTCCCCCACATTGGTCTCGTTGTCCGCGGCCAACAAAAAACCATTGCTATGTTTTATCCCCCCCAACGAGCTGAAATAATTGGCATAGGATTTGGCCGCATCGTTCAAGATTCCATACACGAGCAAGTGCGGGACAAAATCAAACGTCAGTGTGGACGAAGAAGACATGGCAGTTCCTCCGCTGTCGCACCGTACATAAATAGTGTAATGCCCGTAAGAGAGCGAAGTGGTGTTCGTGTGCAAGGTTTGTCCTGTGGTGGTCATGGTTTTGGACATCGAAGCAAACGCGGCGTCTGTTGTATCCCACTTGCACAAGGCATTCGCGTCTGTGGTAACGATAAAACTCGACGAGTTGGTGAATCCTTGGGTTTTGTACAAGATGTTGGGCGGAGTCGAAGGCAGCATGGGAGCAATTTCAAATCTGGAATTGGAGTCCAAAATGTTTCCCAACCACAACACAATGGCGGTATTCGTGTCATAGTTTACGTCCACAATGTAATTGGTGTCTCGCACTGCCACTACCCCATCTCTCTTCACAATCAACCCGTTGCCATCATAGCTTTTGAGTTTGAAAATGGGCTGGTAGCGGTTGCGGTCGATTCCCGAAATGTTGAAGTCGACAGTCGTGTTGGCTCCTGGCGTCATCACGTAAGCGCCTTCTGCCAAGTTGTAGCCGATGAGGTTTACATCGTCCACGTCCGTAGTGTTTGCAGAACCGATTGCGTAGATGAGAGTCGCAGGATACTTTACGTCTTTCGAGCGCAGGTTCACATCCGCAGTCGCGTTCAAATCGTGTGCAGTATGGATGGTTCCCGCCCAAAAAGTCCGATAGCCGCGATTGTTGAGCAAACCGCTGGATACATTGTTGTTGTAGCCGACTCCGGCTGCAGTGTTTGTTGTCGCATGTCCCGTGTTTGCATTCAAGTCCATCATGTGGTAGGAGTAGAAGTTCGTGTTGGAAACCCCGGCCGATTTGCGCAATCCATACCACGTATTCACGTCTACAGTAGCAGCGCCCGCGCACGTTCCTGCTCTATTGTCGCACATGGCAGTGTAACTGGTTTGGTTATAGGCATAGCCGCCGCCGTAAAATACAGTAATGGTCAATGTTCCGCCCGACGTGTTGTTGAAGTCGAACCTGCGAAACATCATGTTGTTGGCGTACATAGTCAAGAGGAGATTGTAGTCGTATCCGGCAACGTTCGACAATTGTCCCAAAATGCGCAATTTGATGCGCACTGGACTGGATTCTTCGACAGAAATTATTGCCGCAGTTTCTTCGTTCATGCGCCGACTCGTTCCGCCGATCGTCGCCGTATAACTCCACAATCCCAACGACGTTCCGGTTCCGGTTTGGAGGTCGGTCGTGGCATTGCTCGCATCCAAGTCAAAGTATTTGGAAACGTTTCCTCCCGCGTTCGCGTCCAACACCATGTTCGCGTCTGCCGTGATAATATACCATTCGTTGTTGCCGTTGTTCGCGTACGAAATCGAAGGCGCTGAAACTGTTGCCAGGCCGAGCAGCAAGAAAAAGGCCCAAGCCATCGTGTAACGCAGAGGCATATTGGCTAAGAGGAAGCGGCGAATTAAAAGCTTGCCTAATTTTCCAAAAAATGCGTCATGCGAGGCTTTCTTCCGCGCGGCGTTTCACGTCCAAATAGACGAGCAACCCAACTTCGGGAATAATGGCGATGAAGGCGAAGACAATGCTGTCGGTCAGAATGATGACGAGGACTGGAATGATGGGGACAATTCCCAAAAAGAACGCGCGCCATCCCAACAGCATGTGTTTTGTTTCAATAAACACAAGACCGGCAATGGAAGCAATCGCGAGAAGCAATACCACTAAAATCCAAACCGCGTCGACCGCGTCTCCGAAAAACGGTTCCAACCCTTTTTTCGCGTTCTCAGGCAAGGTTCCCGGCCCTGGATTGAATGCGACAAAGTTTGCGCTTTTCGAAAACTTGTTGCGCGAAACGACAATCGAATGCCTTCCCGAATCTGCGACCGTGTACGAAACAATTCCTGTCAAATTGTCTTGCAATTCCACGCTCGAACCGTTCGGACGAATAATGGTTACAGAAAATCCGAGCAAGTTTCCTTGAACCGGATGGCGCAATGAAATATTTTGCGTTTTTCCCACCACCAAATCGGATTCGAAACCGATTTCGAGCAAGTTGCTCGAAGCATTCAAAGGTTCGGTTTTGTCCGCAATTTCTTGCCCATCGTCCACTCCGTCCAAGTCCGAATCCGGATTGTTGGGATCGGTCTTGGCCAGTTGTTCTTGTTGCAACGACAATCCATCGTTGTCCGCATCACTGTTCGCATCCAACGAGGCGACGATTTTCGAACACTTTCCGACAGAGCAAGAAAGTCCGGAACAACAGTCCGAGTTTTTCGAACACGAAGCGGTTTCGACGTTGCACGAAAAACTGCCTCCTCCTCCGCCCCCTCCTCCAGTGGTTGGCGGAGTGACGACGCCGAGCGTGCACGATTGTGAAAGTGCGGGTTGTCCTCCGGGCGGAGAACAATTTCCCGAATACGTGCACGTGCGCGATTGGGTTCCGGAAGACGGACACGTGGTCGGAGACCATTCTGTGCAATTCCAATTATTCGTGCACGCTTGTCCGGGCGCGTTCACTGTGCGTGACGCGCTTCCACTCTTTCCCGCGTTGTCGGTTGCCGTCAAGGTGACTGTTTTGGGCAAGCTCGTACAATTGGCTGTGGAAGAGATGGACGAAAACGGACTGGCTGCACTGGATGGCGAAATGGAACAACCTGAAACTGTTCCCCACGAGAGCGAGGTCAATGTTTGTCCGCTCGCCGCGCTTGCAGTTCCCGAAATTGAAAAGTTCGTATTGGGGCTCGCGTTTGTGGGAGCGGAAATGCTCACAGTGGGCGCGGCCGTGGTTTGGATGTTTACTGTCGCGTCGGCCGTAACTGTTGCTCCATTCGAGCCGGTTACGGTCAGGGTTACCATTCGAGTGCCGCTCGAACAATTGCTTAGGGTAGCGTTGCGCGTGGCCTGCGTAGTTCCCAATCCAATCGCAGCGGATTGTGAAATGGTGCATGCCGAAACCGTGGAAGGCCATGAGATGGAAGTTACGTTGATTCCCGTGCTTCCAGTTCCGATTCCATTCAACGTGATGGTCGAAGAGGGAGTTCCCGAATAAGATCCTCCCGCATCGGCGCCGAGTAGGGGAGAAATGGTGATGTTGAAATTGTCGGCCGCGGCCAGAGAAAGCGAAAAGAGTAGGGCAATTCCAAAAATGGCGAGCGCGAAGGGTTTCATGAGCAACTCCCTATAGGATTGTTCGTAAAAAAGCAAATGGTTCCTTGCGAAGAGCTGACCTTTTGTACCGTAGTGATTCCCACTTGCACGTTGAACAACGTGTTGGGCTTCAAGTTCACGAGCAACACTTGCGTGGAAGCGTCGACGCCGTTCAATGCAAACGTCGAGCTCGCGTTCACGATTCCGTCTTTCGCGAACAACACTGCTTTGTTGTTGTTGACAATCGCCCCTTGCAACGCGACTCCGCTCGAACTTTGCACGAGCGAGACCAGTGGCATGGAAGTTGTGGAAGAGTCGGTGGGGTGCAACACGTGCAAGAATGTTTCTTGCAGCTTGTCTTCCGAAGCAATGGTTTCCGAACGCCACACTCCCGAACGGTGGTCAGAGTCGAAATACTCGTCTCCCGAGCATAACGTGCACGGGTTGTCCACGTACCCTTCATAGCCAGTTCCACCCACTCTTCGCACGACTTTTTGTTGTGGCAATACCGCTTTGATGAAGAGCTTTGCGCTTCCGTTCGTGGAGACAATCGTGTCCGCGTTGAACGTTTCCACCTTTCCCGAAACGAAGTGTCCCTTGTCTTGGGTGCTGGAATCGGTCGCAGGGCTCGCAGCCGAGCTACCGTTCAACAACGTTGGTTGAGAAGTGAAGCGGAACAAGGCTTTTTTCGTGTAATTGTTGGATATGGAGTGCACGCGGTCGAAAACGAGAATGAAATCCTTCAAATCGCTTCCCGGCCTAAGGTATACAAACTCGCGCTGGACTTTGGAAACTTTTGGAGAGAAATTGGATAGGGTTCCATACAACGTCGTCCACTGGGAATTTTCGTACGCGTTTGTAATGTCGGCGCCGTAATACTCGTAGCTCGTCTTGCTCTCTTTCGCAATTGGAGTCGACTGATTGTAAATGGCGTTCAAATACTCGTTCCCAAGAGACTGGCTTTTGTTCGGAAGTCTCTGGCCTCCATCGTTGAAATTCCACGCGTGGCCTGCGTTCTGCGCGTTGTCGAATACGGCCTCTCCGGGTCGGAAGACTGTCAATGTATTTGACTGGATGGTGCGAAATAGGTAGTGGTCGGAACTCGTTCCGTACTCTTTCGTGATGAGCGGTGTTCCCATATAATACAAGGAGAAGTTTCCCTGTTCGAACCCTTCTTGTCCGTTATCGCTCGCGCCTCCGGCCTTGTCCCCCATTTCCACTCCTAACACCACGCGCGGCGTATAGTTGGGAGCGCTTCCCCAGTCCGAACGCACGAACCATTTTCCCGAACTTTCAGAAGAGTCTCCGCGCGAAAAGAACCCTTCGTTGGCGTAGTATTGGAGCGCGAGAAGGTTGGTGTTTTTCGAGGCAATGTTCGGATTGTAGTACAAGAACAAGTCAGTCCTGTCTCCGAGTCCGGCGAACAGGTGGGATTGCATAATCCATTGCGCATACTTTCCAGAATCTTCGATTGAATACGCGTTGCTCAAACGCAAGAGGTTCGCGAAATAGTTGAAGTAATAGTTTTGATAAACATTTTTTCCCGTGCGGAAATAGTCGAAACTGTTTCCTTGCGGAACGAGTTGATAGATGGAATACAACGTGCGCTCCCTCCAATAGTTGCCATAATCCGCAAAGGCATCCTTTCCCGACGCTGTTCGTGTTCCTTCCAAATAGTCCAACAAGTACACTGTATTCGCGCCTCCATATCCTTCTCCGCCGTGCAATTGCGTACCTCCCAAGTTTCCCCCATATGGAGTGGTAAAGGTGGGCAAAGTTTTTGTTTTGCGGTGTTCGCCCCATTCAATCCACGATTTCGCGTTCGAATAGCTCTCTCCGTAAAAACTCCAACCAATCAAGTGGCCGCGGATGTTTTTGAACGTGGCATTGAAGTATGTCGTGTCCTGATCGTCGACCTGGTTCGCGCGCTGTTCCGCCCAAAAAACCAAGTCGCGTTTTTGCGCTTCGCTCAATGCAGCATAGCACCAGTCGAACACTTTCGCCACTTCCTGACGGTCGTTTCCATAATTGTTGAATGAGGTCGAGATTTTGTCGAAAATCTTGAACGTTCCTGTCGTGGGCGCGGCGGGGAACGCAGTGGACAGCGTGAGCGAGTTTCCTCCTCCAGAAGAAATCTCTGCAGTGTATACATTATTGTTCGCGTACACGTTGACGAATCTATTCTCCCATCCTGTCGATGGCCAGTTTTCCGACACGTTCGCAGAAACGAGCAGAGTCGTGGTGCTCGTTCCTCCCAATGTTCCAGAATCGTACACGTTTTTGGCGTCGAACCCCGAAATCGCTTGCGAGCAATACGACGCGTTTCCCGTCACTTGGAACGCGAGAGCTTTCGCCACAATGTCCGCAGAACTCGTTCCCGAGTCCACGTAGGTCTTGAACGACGTCCAGTCGCTTGTGGCCGTACAGCCTGGCGTGATTCCCGCCTTGCACTTCAACAAGTCCAAGCGCGCTTTTCCCGGAGAATCTGGGTCGGTCGAAATGAACAAGCGCGGGTGGGAATTGAATATGTATACACACGACGTTCCTGCAAGAGAAGAATCCAGTGCCACGCCATACGTGTTGGCCTTTCCGTCGTTGCACGAGCCTTGCAAAACCGAAATGCTGCGCGAGGCAGTTCCTATCGCGTTCGAATTGTCTTTTGCCGTCAGCACCGCATTGTACGTTCCGCTCGCATTGTAGGTTTTCGAAACCGTTCCTCCAGTCTTTCCCGAAAACGTGTGCGAGGTATTGTCGCCGAAATTCAATAGGCACGAACTCAAGTGGAAGGTTCCCGTACTGGTTCCGTCCGCGTCCGCGCACGTGGCGGTAAACGAAACCGTTAATGGTGCGGTTCCCGAAGACGTCGACGAAGTCAAGGAAGCCGTGGGCGCCGTATTTCCCGGCGTGCTTGGCGCAATCAACGCCGCCATGCCTTCGCGCATCGTATAAAAATCGTCCGCATTGTGGCTCCACGCTCCTTGTCCACTTGTTCCATTCCCTAACCCGCGCGTAATCACATTGTTCACAAAAGTGTCGGAATTTCCGCCTTGCTGTTGTAACATCCACGCATATTCGTAGTCTTGCATGCCAGAGCGGAAGGCTTTCAAGCGAAACGAAGGAACTGGACCGGGAGAAGAAGTCATTCCAGAAACTTGGTTCAAGCGCGTTCCCGGATAGAACAATACGCCGTTTCCCCAGCGCGAATCTCCTTGTCGCGAAATCGGTCCGTCAAACGCATTGCTTTGCGCGGGAGAATAATCCCAGTAATCTACTGCCCAAAAGTAGGTTCCATCCACTTTGTACTTCCACGCCATTAGGGGCCAGACTGCCATGGAAATTCCCGGCGCGTTCACGACGTGATTGCCGATATAGGGCTCGTTCTCATGATAGAAAAATCCCAAATCGCCCGCGGCCTGCCTGGTTTGGATGTTGGAAACGCAATAATCCGCTGCCGCCGGACTCCACGCGTCCGCATATCCGATTAATGTTGTAGGAACGCACGAGTGCGAGGCAACGTAAATTTTCACCTGGTCCCCAACACTCTGCTGGACGAGAGAGGCGTAGCGCTGGATGGTAGAATATTCGGTCGAACTGGTGGGCTCGTCGATGATTGAAACCGCAAAAATCGGACGTTGAGAAATGCCTTTCGAATTCAAATACGAGTTGGCGTGCGAAACAAATTCCGCATAAAAACTTTTGATGGCGTTGGCGTTATACGGCGTATCCGCCAGCCAGTCTGCGGGAGGTTGAATCCACCAGAATTGGGGCACGGTTCCCGCTCCTGGACCGCTTGTAAAAATGCTCCCGTCCAAGTGTTTTCCAAAATAAATTTCCCAGTATGTGGTCCACGTGCACGATGTCAGGTTTCCCGAACTGTCGAACGTGCATGGAGGGGATTCGGTTCCCGAAACCGCGAACAATTCCAAACGGTGCTGTCTTGCCATTTGTTTGTACGGTGCGAGATAACCCCACTTTGTCGAAGTCATTCCCCCCGGACCGCTCAAATTTTGCAGTTCTCCGTTCGCGTTGAAATACGAGCCTCCGTAGAGAAGGCCGAACGCTTTCAAGTGAGAGTCATCACTCAATTCAAAATTGTACACTTGCAATTGCAAGGGAATGGTTTGGTCGGAAATCCCGCTCCCCGAAACTGTGATCGTTCCGTTGTAGGTTCCCGCTGCAGTCCCTTTCGGAATATACACGTCCACCCACACGGGTTGGTTGCGGTTGGCCGTTACATTGAACGGCGCCGCACCTTTCGAAAACGGAATCAACGGATCAGGGTATTCTCCCACAGGCAAGTTTCCCGGAGATCCATCCGTAGTGGTCACGTTTTGAAAGTGCTCTTTGAACAATTCGATGTTCGAATTCGAAATCGTTCCCGGCCCCGTCAAATCATTCACGGCCACGGTGACCCCGGAAATATTCTGGGTGGGCGTCAAAATAATTTGAAAAGCGGCATATTCGTTCTTCGCGCCTTTCAACGTGACTTTCGAACCGTCCCAAAAGCGCGAAGACGTGTACGGTGCTGCAGACGGTTGGATTTTTTCCAAATCTCCAACAATCCACGCCGTGATGGGAGTCGAAACCGTACAACTTTGCGACTCGGCTGGCTTGCTGGTTGGATTTGGGCAGTTGTTTTCGTCCGTGCACGTGCGCGATTGGGTTCCGCCCGAACACGCGCTCCACGCCGTGCACGTCCAGTTTTCCGTGCACGCGAGCGCCCCGCTTTCGGAAAACACGAGCACGTTGTCGAAGAACGCTCCCTGGTTCCCCCACGAATAGAGCGCGATTTTTCCCGAAGCGAACGTCGAATCGGAAAAGTCGAACAAGGTCGAATTGTTGACCGAAATCACAATCCTCCCGTTGTACGATTCGATGTTGATGTCGTAGTTCGTGTTGGGCGAGTACCCCACTGTGTCACTTGCCAAAGTCGTCACGACGCCGTTCTGCACTTTGGACAGCGCGCGCCATTTTCCATTCGTGTTGTCCGCGCGCATGGCAAAACGATAATAATTGTTGGGGTCTTGATAGTTGAACAAGATTCCCACAATATCGTCGTCCGAACTGCGGATTCTGACGCCTAAATCGTAATTGGAAAAAGAGGCCGTGCTCAATTGGTAGGTTCCTCTCAAAAGCGCAGTGTGCGAGTCGTCCACGTTTCCCGAATAGATGTTCGAACTCTGTTTCAACTCTCCCGAGACAATGCTCCAGCTCGAAGGAGCGCTCGTGGTTCCCTCGTCCACTTTCGTCCACTTAGACGTGTCAATGCTCGCGCTTGAAAAGTCGTCCGACAGGCGCAAATTGGGATAGGTCGCTACTGCCTGTCCAGTGGACTGCAAGCATCCAAATAATATCAAGGCCAATGCAAGCAACGCGACAATCGCTAGCCGAAACCCTGACTGCATGGGCATTAGAATGCCATTCGCCTATATATTCTCATTCCAGCAAAATTTCAAAAGATTCGACAAAGTTGCCCTCGCCGGGAATCGAACCCGGGTTTCCACCGTGAGAGGGTGGAGTGCTTGACCGCTACACTACGAGGGCGGCTGAAGCGTCAGCCGGCACCGCGGACGTCGCGGGTTCTGTCGAACCCGCATAAGGCCTTCGCTCGAAACAATTCGTCTTCCGCGGTTCTTTTAATGGATTTCTCCGCACCGAAGGGAGGTATCGAAATCGCATGTTCTGACTGTCGTAAGGCTTTGGAAGTTATCGAAACCGCGAAGCTTGAAAAGGGAGGTATCGTAACCGTTCAAATCTAAAGGGAGGTATCGGAACCGTAGGTTCTGATTGCCGGTGGGAGGATTTGAACCTCCGACAACTGGGGTATGAATCCAGCACTCTACCAGGCTGAGTTACACCGGCGTGCCCATTGCGTAGGGCAAATCCGCGCACCTTCTTCGCTGTCGCTCGAAGATGCTGGCTCGCTCCGCTCGCAAGGCAGTTCGCAAAAAGAGTTGGACGGAAAACGCTTTTATTTGAGAGTGCGAGAACTTTGCGCTATTGCACGGAAACCGTCAAGTCGTCAAAGACTGCCGTATTTCCAATGCCTTTCACTTCTGGACGCAACACGATCATGGTGGCGTTGCTTGGAATGGTACACGTGGTAGACAAGTATTGCCAGCTTCCAACAGTTGCAAAAGAAGACTGCGAGCACATGCTGCTTTGCTGGGTTTGGATGCGCAAGTATGCAACGTTATTGGTCGATGCTTTCACCCAGCCGCCCAGCGTGACTTTTTTTCCAATGTGAGACGAAAGTTCCAAATTCTGGCCCAAAATAATATAACCCAATCCTCCAGCAGGAACCTTCAAACGGGCAGAATATTTCCCGCCTTTTTTGTCGACAGATTCGCGCGACACGCCTCCAAAAGTTTCATTCCAATATTTTAAATCGGTCGCCGAACTCCAGTCTTCGAACGTTCCATCCAACATTCCTTGCTTGCAGTTGTTGGCTCCGATTCCTGACTTTTTTCCATTAATTTTCGTACCAATCACATAGTCGGACGCGTTCGAACCATACAAAAAACGCATTCGGTACACGTACTTGTTGTAAGAATTATCATACGGTTGCAAGACGTCAAGATAGTGATAGAGGCTTTGGGTTCCCGCGCATTCCAGAGTGTTGTTCGAACTCCATGTGATTCCTCCATCCGTCGACCGTTCTACTTGGAATCCCGTGGGTGTTTCGCCATACGGCAAGTCCCAAAACAAGTCAGCACACGTTTGATCCGGCCAAGTGCATCCGAGGATTCCGTCATACTTATAAACAACGAACTCCATCGGTGCCGCATAGGCCTGTCCTCCAGGCTGTTGAACACAACCCGCCAATACCGTCACGATAATAAGAGGCAGAAAGAGGACAAACGACAATTTCATACAATCAATAGTTGAAAGAAATTTTCTACTATATAAGGATGCCGTACTTATAAAGGGAGATTTTAAGGCGCTGTCAGGCGGCTCTTGACTTCGATGCCGTGGTTGTGCAAAACCACGCGGTCCGCGTATCCGATAAAGAATCCGGTTTCGATCACTCCGGGAATCTTTTTCAGTTCGGCGTCCAATTCTTCGGGAACAAAAACTTCGTCGATTTCCACGTCCGCCAAATAGTGTCCGGATTCTGTCTTGGCCGGATTGTTGTTCCACTCGCGCAATTTCGCAGCGCCGAAGTTTTGCAATTGCGAAACAGTTCTCTTCCAACCGAATGGACTCACTTCTACAGGAACGATTCCTAGCAATTGCGGCACCCACGCCTTTTTTTCCGCAACGACAATCAACTCGTCCGCACTTTGGGCAATCATCTTGTCCCGAATGAGAGAAGTAGAGTCGCGCTTCACATAACTGTACATTTCATCCACCTGGTCGGCGAATTCGAAACCAATGTCCACCTCGCTTTCATTCAACGAAGTCATGGGAAGGTGAAAGTTTGCGCACAATATGCTCAACGCCGCCGAGCACGGAATGATTTGAAGGTCCCACTTTCTTTCGAGTGCCAGAAAGGACAATTGTTTCAAAAACGTTTCACTATGCTTTCCGCTTCCAATCGCAACCACATCATTGTTCGAAACATATCGCGAAACAAACTCTTCCACATTCTCTTCCGACAGCATGTCGGAAAAAAGGCGTTCGAACAATTTAAACCTTGTCCACAAAACCCAGTTATCGCCTTTCTACCATGCGCGCTTTTATTCTCAAACCGCATTATTGCTTACAGTAATTTCTACTAGGAGGGAATTTCGACAATGGCAAAGAAAAAGAAGAAAAAAAAGTAAACCCTCATTTCGGTGAAACTTTTTGTTTCGAACTTTTCATCTCCGATTGCCCGCCGTTTTTTGTTGCGGGCGTTTTTTTATATTTTCGTTCGTAAGGATTTCAATTTAGGATATTTTTTTAGAAAATCGGAACTCCTGCCGCTTTCAGTCCGAGCAACAGCAAGGGTTGGTGCAGCAAATAGATGGCAAGCGAGTGCCTTCCCAGGAAGGCAAAACCGAGCACGAAACGATTTTTTTTCAGCGAAGGAACTCGAAAAGAGCGCTTTCCTTTCGGATACGCCCAATTTCCCGCAACCATTCCCAGCAAAAAAACGCCGAACCATGGCAGCAGGGGAAAATAGTCGAATGTGTACAATCCCTTTGGATAAAATCCGAGCCACAACAGCCATGGAAATTCGAACGTGAAAAACATCAGTGCGATTCCGGTGGAAATGGAAGCGATTCCTGTTACAAAAGCCGCGCGAGGGCGTTGGACGAAAAAATATCCCAACAAGATGCTCGCGCCCATGAGATGCAACACGCCGAACCATATCGTTCCTTGCGGGAACGTGAAAAACGTGAGCAGGGTAATCAACAAGCCGCACGCGAAAACGAATGCTCCGCGCTTGGCGAACTTTTTCCGCAATTCCCGTTCGGACATTTTTAACTTTGTGCGGCGGAAGGAGAGCGTCAACGCGGTTCCGGCGAGAAAGACGAAAGAAAGCGCGACAGCGCGCCCCAGCCAAAACCACGTTCCTTGGAATACATCTACGGGAAACACGCGAAAATAGTTCAAGTCGAAAAGGAAGTGGAAGACAACCATTCCAATGACTGCAATTCCTCTCCAAACGTCGATTTCCCAAAACCGTTGTGCCATGATCAATGCCCCGCCTTTTTTGTCAAAAGAGTTTCGAATCGCTCTTTTGGCTTTGGCTATCATGCTCTTCTATCCAATACGCGAATGCTCTCTTCCAAAACTTCCGCTGCGTTCAACGCTTGCGTCTTGGAAACAATCAACGGAGGACAGATGCGAATGGTGGAAGCGCCGCAAGGCAGCAAGAGCAATCCTTTTTCCGCGGCCTTGCACAACACCGCGTTCCGCAATTCGGGCGCCGGTCTTCCCTTTTCTTCGACTTCCACGCCAATCATGAGTCCGATTCCCCGCACTTCTCCCACGGAAGAAAGCGCTTCCAATTCCTTCAAGCGCTTCAACAATATTTTTCCCACGCGCTGCGCGTTTCTCCCCAACCTTTTCGCCTTCAAGAACCGCAAGGTGGCGCTCCCCGCCGCGCACGCGAGCAAGTTTCCGCCGAACGTGTTCGCGTGGCTTCCCGCAATCCAGTCCATTATTTTTGCGGATGCAATCGTGGCACCAAGGGGAATCCCTCCTCCAATGGCCTTGCTCATGCAAACAATGTCAGGGCGAACGCGAAAATTTTCCAACGCCCAAAACGTTCCCGTACGATAGCATCCCGACTGCACCTCATCCGCGCACAACAGCACGTCGTACCTGTCGCACAATTTGCGCAACCCTTTGACGAACTCTTTTGGTGGAACAATGTAGCCGCCTTCTCCGCAAACTGGTTCGAAAAATACCGCGGCCACGTCTCCTTCGTGTTTTCGAAAGGCCTGTTCCACTTTTTCCAAGGCTTCTTCGACGCAATTCTCCCTCCCGTTCGGCCAGCGAAAAGGGTATGGATAGGGAACGTGTTCTACTGGCAAAAAGGGCGCAAAACGCTCGCGTTGGACGGGGAGAGAATTTGTCAAACTCAAACTTCCCATAGTTCGACCGTGAAAGCTGGGTTTGAAGGCGACGCACCATTTTTTTTGCGAGTGCCATCGCGCCAATTTGTACGCTGCTTCCACGCTCTCGGTTCCCGAATTGGATAGAAACACTTTTTCGAATCTCGGAAAGCGGATGTGGGAAAGCAATTCTTCGCAAAACTGTACTGGCAATTCTGCGAAAAAGTCGGAAAACCCGCAATGCAATGCTTTTCCCAATTGCTGTCTCACGGCGCGTTGCACCCACGGATTGCTGTGCCCGGCATTCATGACCGCCACTGAAGCGGAAAAATCCAAATACTTTCTCCCATCCACGTCCCACACGTGCATGCCATTGGCCTTGCGAAAGACGAAAGAATACTCGCGCGTCAAACTCGGAGAAACGACTTGGGAATCGCGAGAGATGATGGCGCGACTTTTCTGTCCCGGAATACGGCAAATGTACTTTTCGTTCACTTTTTCTTCTCCGAATCGATTTGCGCCTTTTGCAGTTTTCCCGAATAGTCCCAGTACACGGTCTTGACTTCCGAAAATTCGTCAATGCCGAGAATTCCGGCCTCGCGCGTGTTGCCGCTGCCTTTCACTCCGCCGAACGGCAAGTGCACTTCCGCTCCAATGGTGGAAGAATTCACGTACGTGATGCCGGCTTCGATTCCTTGAATGGCGTTGAAAGCGTTTCGCATGTTCGAAGTGTAAATGGCGCTGCTCAACCCGTACTCGACACAGTTGGCAGTTTGAATGGCTTGTTTCAAGCTGTTTACGGGAATGATGGACAGAATTGGTCCGAAGATTTCTTCGCGCGCGATTCGCATGTTCGGCTTGACGTTGGAAAAAATCGTGGGCGCAAAAAAGTGTCCTTTTCTTTTCAACGCGTTCCCCCCGCACAAGAGCTTGGCGCCTTCGCGCTTTCCAATCTCCACAAAGCGCTGGCATTTTTCCACCGCCGCCTTGTTGATTAAGGGCCCGACGTCGGTCCGCGTGCTCGTTCCCGGGCCGAGTCGCAAGCGCTTGACTTTTTTCAACAACATTTTTTCCAATTTTTTGGCCACTTTTTCGTGCACGATCGCGCGCGAAGCCGCCGTACACCGCTGTCCGGTTGTTCCAAACGCGCCCCAAAGAATTCCTTCGACCGCCAATTTCAAATCCGCATCGTCCATTACAATGATCGCGTTCTTTCCGCCCAATTCCAATCCTACCCTTTTTACTCCCGCATTCTTCAAAATCCATTCCCCGGTTTCTTTCGACCCTGTAAAAGAAATCCCGCGCACGCGCGGATGTTGTACCATAAATTTTCCCACGCTTTCTCCCGACCCGACCAGCACGTTCAACACTCCTTTGGGAAGGCCGGCGCGGCGGCAAATTTCGGCCAACAAGTGCCCGCACAAGGGGGTTTCGCTCGAAGGCTTGAACACAATCGTGTTTCCACACACCAGCGCAGCGCTGATTTTCCACGCCGGAACGGCAATGGGAAAATTCCACGACGAAATGATTCCCACAACGCCGATAGGCCTGCGGAGGGTATAGCACGCTTTTTCTTTCAGTTCGGAAGGCGTCGTGTGTCCAAACAACCGTCTCCCTTCTCCGGCCATGTACTCGAAAACGTCAATCGCTTCTTGCACGTCTCCACGCGCTTCCGGCAGCACTTTTCCCATTTCCAGGCAAACTGCACGCGCCAAAATTTCCTTTTCCTCTTTGAGCAACCGCGCAATGTCCAGCAATATGGCCCCGCGTTTGGGCGCGGGAGTTTCGCTCCACGAAAGAAGGGCTTTTTCCGCCGCATTCACGGCATTTTCCACATCGCTCTCGTTGGCAGTGTCGAAAGTGGCCAGCACTTTCCCGTCGGCCGGGTTTTTGGATTCCAGTCTTCCGTGACCGTGGACGAATTTTTCCCCAATCCACAATTTGTAGCGCTTCATATTCCAACAAACACGTTCGGACTCTTAAAGTTTTCCCCTTCTTCCCCTGTGCAGGGTTTAAATGCGTTTAAGGCTTCTATAATGCATGGCGGAAGAGTACGATGTTCTCATCATCGGAAGCGGCGCGGCCGGTTTCGGCGCTGGATTGTATGCGGGATTGTACAAGCTCAAAACCCTCATCATCGGCAAAGACTATGGCTTGACCGCCCTTGCAACAGTAGTGGAAGACTATCCTGCCATCGACCGCATTGTTGGTTTGGACATGATTGAAGAGATGCGCAAACAAATGAACAAATTCCAAGTTCCCGTGGAAAACGCGTTTGTGGAAAACATTTCCAAAAAGGGAAAGCTTTTTGACGTGACGTGCGACAACGGAAAAACCTACTCGTCCAAATTCGTGATCCTCGCTACAGGAGAAACCCACAAGCACTTGGGCTTGCCTTCAGAAGAAAAGTTCATGGGAAAAGGAGTTTCCTACTGCGCAACTTGTGATGCCATCTTTTTCAAAAACAAAGTAGTGGGAATTGTCGGAGGAGGGGATGCGGCCGCACAAGCTTCTCTCATTTTGGCCGAACACGCTTCCAAAGTCTTCCAATTCGTGCGCAAAGACAAAATGCGCGCCCAGCCGTACATGGTCGACCGCATTCACGCGAACAAAAAAATCGAAGTGTGGTACGAGTCTGAAGTGAAAGACTTGAAGGGGGGAAAGTTCTTGCAAAAAGTGGTCGTGGAACAAAAGGGGAAAAAGAAAGAGCTCGACATGCAAGGCGTTTTTGTAACGATTGGCGTGGAACCGCAAAATGTACTGGCCAAACAGTTGGGAGTTTCTATCAACGAATTGGGTTTTGTTCCAGTCTCTCAACACCAAGAGACGAACATTCCCGGCGTGTACTGCATCGGCGATTTGACCGCCACCCACCCGGCTTTCAAACAAATCGTCGTCGCGTGCGCGGAAGGCGCAGTGGCTGCGCGGCAGATTTACGAAAAGTTGCGGTTCTAGGCTTGACCTGTTTTTCCCGCCAACAAAAAACATTCAAGATTGAAATTTTTATTACAATTCAACCCGACACGTGTCGCACTTTTCCATGACGCGCTTTTTGGCGATTTTTTCCGCGACGACTCTCGGAATTCTTTCCGACCTTTTCGCTTCCTTCAACACCAGTTCCGTGTTCGCGCGCACTTTTTCTTTCACCAGTTTCCACATTTCGTCTACAGAGCCTTGCTTCCATTCCACGTACGAGGAAATGACTCCGCCGGCATTGGCCACAAAGTCTGGAACAATGAGGATACCGCGCGCGTGCAACAGTTCTTCCACTTGCGCGCTCATGGGAATATTGCTCCCTTCGACAATGAGCTTGGCACGGACATGATCCACGTCTTTCGCGCTGACCAAGTCGGGAATCGCGGCCGTGACCAATATATCCGCATTCAGAGAAACGATTTCTTCTCCAGCCAGCACTTTGGCTTTTGGATAGGCTGTAACGGTTCCCTTTTCCCTCTTGGCCTTTTCCAGTTGTGCAAAATCCAGTCCATTCGAGTCATACGCCACTCCGCGCGAGTCAGAAACCGCGACGAGCTTGGCTCCGGCCTCGTGCAAGTATTTGGCTACAAAGTATCCCACGTTTCCAAACCCTTCCACTGCAATGGTCGAATTGCGAAGTTTGATTCCTACGAATTTCGCGGCGACTTCCGCGCTGTGAAAAACACCGAATCCCGTGCTTCCCAACTCGTGCGGAATGCCTCCCAAACTTTTTGGTTTTCCCGTGCACGATTGCATGCTCCCGTTCGCGCGAGCAAACACTTCCATCTCGTGCTCTGCGGTATTGATGTCGGGCGCCGCAACATACTTGGAAGGACAAACCGGCTTGAGGGCTTTGGCGAACGCGGCAACGATTTCGTTTTTGCGTTCTGCGGAAAGTTTTTTCGGGTCGGCGATGATTCCCCCCTTCGCGCCTCCGAACGGAAGATCGGCCATCGCATTCTTCCACGTCATGGTGCGCGCGAGCTTGTACACTTCTTCTGCAGAAACCATGGGAGTCATGCGAATGCCGCCTTTTCCCGGTCCGAGAGACGTGTTGTCAATGACGACGAAACCGTGCATTCCGATTTTGGGATGGTATACTTCGAACACGTTTTCCGGCCCGAAACCGTCGAATTCAATCATGTGAGCGAAAAAAGGCGTTCGAAGAATAAAAATGTTTTGAACGTATTCAGGTTTTGCCGCGCTTTTTCTCCCACGCCATCCAAGCAATGGCGAGTACAATGAGCGACACGTTCAAGAAAAAGAATTCCACCCCGTGAAATTCAAGCCGATAGTAGGAGACGGGAGAGTCGAAGGCAATATTCGACAGAGGCCACAAGATCGGCTGGGGGTCTCCGCCGTGCGTGGCCACGTCCACTCCAATGTGAAACGTCCATCCCGCCAACGCGCCCAAGGGCCAGGCACGCTTGACGGCGAACCAGAGCAAGGCGAACAATGCGACTATCGGAAGGCTGTGGAATGCGATGGAAAACAACGTGGCGGGAGTTTCGAGCGAGGCGAGCAATGCCGCACGGTATCCCATTCCCAGCGCCAAAAAATAGGCGATTCCCGCGATGCGCGGAACGTCGGGAAAAATGCTGAAGGCAACGCTTTCCCATTTCCATTCTTTCTTTCGATAGGCGAAAAAGGCCCAAAACGCGTGGCTAACCGTGTCCATTTTTTCCACTTACACTTTCAAGGCGCGCTTGAGCGCGTTCTTGTCAAAACCGACAATAATATTTCCGTCAACGTCGATGACCGGCGTTCCCATCTGCCCGCTCTTGGCAATCATTTCTTCCGCTTTTGCACGGTCGTGCGAGACATTGATTTCTTCGAAAGGAATGTTGTTTTGTTTGAAAAATTCCATGGCCAAGTGACAATAGGGACAATGGTCGGTGGTGTAAATGCTCACGTTCATGCCAGAAAAAACGCGTTCCAAGTATAAATGTCTTTAGCTCGCGGACGTTTTGGCCAATTGCGCCAAGATCATGTTGCGCAGTTGCGCGTAATTTTGCACCATCTGCCCGTTCAAGAAAAAAGTGGGTGTTCCCGGAACGTGCAACGCGTCGCCTTGTTGCATGTCGGCTTGAACCACTTTCTTCTTGGCCTCGCTGTACACGCACGCGCGAAACCCTTCCACATTCAAATCCAATTGCTTTGCGAATCCAACCAGGTTTTCCCTCGAAAAGCCAGGTTCTTGGGCGAGCGCAGAAGCCCTGCGGTTTTCGGCGAACAGCAAGTCGTGGAATTCCCAAAACTTTTTCTGGTCGTTGGCGCACTCGCTCGCCATCGCCGCGTCGAACGCAAAACTGTGAATAGATGTCAAGGGATAGTGCTTGTACTCGAATCGAATCTTGTCGCCGAACTCTTGCACCAATTGCTGGACGAGAGGAAAAGCGTTCCCGCACGCCGGGCACTGGAAGTCGGAATACTCTTGCAATACGATTCCCGCGTCCAGTTTTCCTTCGAAAGGGCGCGGGAAAACAATGTCCGGATACTCGTAGTGCGGTTGGAATACCGCCCACGCCGCGACTGCCAAAACGATTACAATGACGATTCCCGCCACCGCGTGCTTCCATCCCAGCTTGTCCATAGCACAAAGAGAATAGAGACTGGTTTTTATGGTTTTTGGCTTTTTCAGTTTTCCTTTCCCAAACCGTTGTTTTAAAATTGTTTTCACTTCCAACATTCTCATGAACGCTCGCGGACAGATTTGGCCAGAATCCGCTTCCAAAGGTTTGAAGCCTTGGCATGTCGCTGTCATCAGCTTGCTCGTTCTCGTCATCGCCATATTCGTGGTCGCGGCCCGTTTCGACCTTTTGCACGTTCCCGGCCTTTCTCCCGGAATTGTGGATGCGAACGCCAATGCCGCAAAAATCTCGCTCACGCTCATCATTCCCGGCCAATGCTCAGAATGTGCTTCGCTCACGCCGTTGGTGCAAGAAATCAGGGCGCGCAATTATGGAATCGTCCAAGACGTCTACCTTCGCGACAACGACTTTTTGGCCAAAACATTGATGGAAAAGTACGCCATCAAACGCCTGCCCGCCATTGTTTTGGAGGGCAACTTTCCCCAAAGCTTTCTCGACGAGTGGAAAAACGTCGGAACCCAAGAAAGCGACGGAACCCTCGTCTACCGTCTCTCTCCTCCGCCTTTCTTGGACGTGGATTCCAACACTGCCAAAGGATTGGTGACTGCCGTTTCCCTCGTCGAACCCGATTGTTCTCAATGCGGCGAACCCCAACTCGTCATCAACCAATTGCAGCAACTTGGCGTATACATTTCGGCAGACCGTCAAGCCACTTTTTCGAAAGACTCAGACTTTGGCCAACAATTCCTCGCCCTCTATCCGACGACTCGCTTTCCCGTCATCGTCTTCTCCCACGACTTGGAAGAGTATGCCGTTTCCGAACAAGTATGGCCGCAAGCCGGCCGCCGCACCCAAGAAGGCGCGTTCTTGTTCGAAGGAGTAGTTCCCTATTTCGATTCCGACAAAAACAAGACCGTGGGCATCGTCAAAGTCACTTGGTTGAAAGATGATGGTTGCAAGCAATGCTACAACGTGCACGACACGGAAAGGCCGAGGTTACAAAATTTTGGTTTGGTGCTTTCGCAAGACGAACGCTATGTGGACGTGAATAGCGTTGAAGGCAAGAAATTGATAAAAGATTACAAAATTCTCAATGCTCCTACGTACATTTTGAACAACGACGCGAACGCCTATGCTTTTTTCGTGCAAGCGTTTTTC
>CAZHUN010000005.1:0-2685 GCA_964535725.1 uncultured archaeon | reverse complement strand
AATTCCCGGCAACAGCATGCCTTGTCCCACCACAATCGTCATGGGCTTGTATATGGTACTTTCTTTCGGAAAATGGCTGGCTTCGGCTAACTTGGCATCGGTCGTGTCAAACACGCGTCCGGTTTCTTTTTCCGTTCCCGTGAACTCCAAAACAACAATGTCCCCTTTTTGCATACCCTACCTTTCAAACAATTTCTTTTAATCCTTTGCAAACCCTTTCTCGTGCATGACAAAAGGCCAATGGTTCGCCATCTTTATCATCGCGATTTTCGTCTTTTCCATGGTCGCGGTTTTGTTCTCCGGCGATTCGCTGAGCGGAAACCCTTCTCCCACCCCCGACACGAATTCCAACACAACCCCCATTCCGTTCCAAAGCGATTTTGTGGACGCGAACGTGGTGGAATTGTTTCCCTACTTGATCGTCACTGCCGACACTTCTTCTAACAACATCGACGGCATCGACTCGCAAGTGTTCCAAATCAAAGGCATTGAAAACGTCCAATCCCAGTTCATTTCTTCGGGCAACATCCAATACTATGCGTACGTGCAGTTTTCGAAAGACGCGAATCCGAAAGACGTGTTTGCCGGACTGCAACAAATTTCCGCACTTTCCAATGTCCAAGCCAAACAGCAAGGTTTGGTGCAATTGCCTTCGTCTTTCAAAATTTCCAATTCCGCGCTCAACCTTTTCCAAACCTTTTATCCCCCGAGCGCACTCACACAAGCCCTACTTTCGATAGACGCCCAAAAAGGCGACGCGATTTTGGTGCGCGTGGACGTTGAATTGGTCAACCAACAGCCTTCGCGCGTGGTGGCCGAACAAGTGCAAGCCCCGCGCTCGTTCATCGTCTTCGACGTTTTTTCGATTGTCGGAGTCGAACCGATTCTCTTGCTCCAAGGTTCGATGGACTATTTCCGCTTTTTGGACGAAAACAAATTGCGCGCACTACTCGCTTCGACTCCCGACGTAAACCAAGAAACCATCTACGTTTCAATCAGCGCTCCCATCAAGCCAAAAATATCCTTTGACATCCACCAACCTTTTTCGCAAGCCCAGCAAGACGCGCTCCAACAATCCATTCAATCCAATCCGATTCCCGACATCAACAATTTTACATTCTCCCAATTGGACAATGGCTTGACAGTCAACGCCTACTTCAATCCATTGAAGACCGAAAAAGACTTGAACAATTTTGAAAAGAATTTCTTGAATGTTTTGTCAACAGCCGGATATGACAAGTCGTTGATCGTTTCTTTCAAGCCACAGTCTGACTTCGTCGCTTCTATCGAAATCGATTCCAACGATGCCAGAAATGCGGCCAATTTTCTCAAAACGAAGTTGAAATCCAAAACCGCTTCCTTTCTCCTCTTCCAACGCGGCAGCGTGCACATGGACTATTTGTTGGATGCGAGCAACGGCGAACACATTCCCTTGTCCCAATCGGTTTTTCCCGCAGCATTGATTCCCGGACACCGCGTGGACGAAAATTCAACCTTCCAAGTCCAGGCAACCGTGTTGGGAAATACCGTGCAACAAATGCAAATCATCGAAGCCGACAAGCTTCCAGTCTGACTATTTCAACTTCAAAATCGCCTTGGCCAAATCGCCCTTGCTTTCTTCCAACGCCTTTTCCGCCTTTTCTTTCGAAACCCCGGTTTGCTGGCACACCATTTCCACGTCTTCTTCCGAAAACGCCGCGCGTTCTCCAACATTGGTCTCTCCCACCAAAGTATACGTGGTCTGGCCTTGCACAGTCATGACAGTCACTTTCGGGTTTTCAAACACCAAAATCTTGTCCGACAATTCGAACACCACTTTGCGCGCGTTCAACTCTTCGGTCTTGATTCCCATGGCCTTCATCATGCCTTCCAACTGTTTGGGATTCATTTTTCCGGGAAACATGCCCTGAACAAGGCAGCAAAAGGCTTAAATCTCCCAAAGCCGTGCTTGAAAGTATGCGTCTTGCGGTTTTGTTTTCCATGCTGGTCATGTTGCTTGTTCCAGCCACTGCCTACACCGTAACCGACGTCGTCATCCAAGTGGGAACCGAAGAAAAAAACATCGTACAATCGAGAGACTTGTTGACTGTCGAAGCAACCGTTTCCGGAACCGGAATTGCGTCTCTCAAACTCTACAATGCCAAAGACAGCACCCAAGTTTTGTCGAATGATCCCGGCACATTTACCGGCCCGGCAAAATGGTCCAACATCGACATTTCCACTCTCGCACCGGGTTCGTATTCGGCAATCGTCTCTTCCGACAATTCCGCTTCCGCTTTTTTCACGGTCAAGGCCGTGCCGCGGTCGGTTTCCGTGCCAGACTTGCCTCCAGGGCTCGCGCTGTTGGTATTGGCCGGAATTTTTGCCATTGCATGGTCGAAATCCAAAACAGTAAAATAATGGGTGAAACTTTCATGTCTGGAATCATTTCTTCCTATCGCGCGTTCGAACAACGTTTTCGAGGCGCGCCTTTTTTGAAAGAAAACGACGAGCGGTTGAACGCGTTAAAGCGCTATTTCGAACGCGGCGGAGTGGTGAGTATTTCCGCCGCCCAAGAAGGATGGCCGACGCTTTCCTACCCGTCCAAAAAACGATTGGAACAGCAAGTCAAAGAATTGAAAGAACTGGAAGACAATTTTGCCGGAAAGAAAAAAGCGTGGGGAAAAGAATTGTCGAATGCCCAAT
>CAZHUN010000004.1:0-1955 GCA_964535725.1 uncultured archaeon | reverse complement strand
AGAAGCGAATTGTTTGGAAGCGTCGACGGAGTCAAATACTCTCCGTCTTTTCGAATGTAGGCCACGGGTTTCGAATTGTCCTTTCTATCCACGTACAACGCGGAAACAATGTCCAAGTCCTGTTCCTTGGCCGCGCGAAGCAAATTCAATACATCGTCGGTGGAAAACACGTGGTCTTGTTCCATCCAAAACACGTATTCAATAAGTTCTTTTTTTGCAATGTCCAACGCTTGTTGGCAGAGCTCGCGTTCGGAAAGGTGCACGTAGCTGCGTGAGCGCGTGAGCACAGCCATTTTTTCAACCACTTGCGGAATGGCGAGAAAAGCCGGCAAAAAACTGGCGAATGCGGCCGCGGGCACAAGCCCGTACAATGGAATCGCTACAAGCAATCCCTTGAACCATTTCTCTGGCATACCAAATACCTTATTCGGCATTGGATAGAAAAAGCCTTCCTAGGCTTTGGGCTTGGCGCCGATTTCTTTGATGGTCGTGTGCAAAATATCCTTCCATCTTCCGATGTCGCGCTTTTCCAGCACATTGGTCACAAACGTTACTGCCGTCCCTTTTTTTCCCTGCCGTGCGGTTCGTCCAATTCTATGAACGTAGGTTTCCATGTCTTGGGGAAAGTCGAAGTTGAACACGTGCGTAACTTCTTCCAAGTGCAGTCCGCGCGATGCCAGATTGGTAGCGATCAAAATTGGGATTTTTCCCTCTTCGAACTTTTTCAACGACAAGTCGCGCTGGCGTTGCGAAAAATTCCCGTGCAACGCTTCCGCTCGAATGCCTTCTCGTTGCAAGTTATTGTACAACCAGTCCACAGTCCGCTTTGTTTCGCAAAAAACGATTCCCTTTTGCACCTTGTTTACGCGAATCACATGGGCCAACAACGATGCCCTCTGTTTCGGATCTACAGAAACAAAGTATTGCGTGACGTCGCCCACTGTCAGCGTGTCCGTGCTCAAGTTCACTTCTTGCGGGTTGTTCATGTACCGCTGCGCGAGTTCTTTCACGGCCTCTGGCATGGTAGCGCTGAACAACATCACTTGCCGCTTTTCCGGCAATTGGTGCAAAATCCACCGAATGTCGTCAATGAACCCCATGTCCAACATTTTGTCGGCCTCGTCCAGCACCACGTGCTTGCAATGTTCCAATTTCAACTCGCGTCGCTTGATCAAATCAATCAATCTTCCCGGCGTTCCCACTACAATAGGACTTCCCCTGCGCAGGTCTGAAATCTGAACGTTGATGCTCGTTCCGCCATACACGGGAACTACGTGCGCTTTTTTGACAGCCGCAAAACGCTCGATTTCTTCCTTCACTTGTTGGCACAATTCTCGCGTCGGAACCACAATCAATGCTTGCACGTGCTTGGCTTCTGTCACCATTTGCAACAACGGAAGGCCGAATGCCGCGGTTTTTCCCGTTCCCGTCTTCGCTTGTGCGATAACATCCTTTCCTTGCAACAGCAATGGAATGACGTGGGTTTGCACTTCGGAAGGCAGTTCAAAACCTTCTCTGGCAATCTCTTGCAACAGCTCGGCCTGCAAGCCCAGCTTCGAAAAACTCATACTATCTAACTCCTTTTGTCGTTGAATCTCGACGACCAATTAACCTTTCCAAAACGGAAAAGGTTTTTTCCTTCGAAAAAACAGGCTAACCAATCGAATTCGATTCTCGATTTTTTTTCTTCTTACAATACTATTCCATCAAGCCCTTTTTAATAGAACGGGTTTCGAGAATTTTGCCATTTTAGTCCTTTAAATTCATTCTTTTGGGGCGACATTTAAGTTCATGAAATGCGAGACTAGAATATGGGTCGAAAAATCAAAATGTCGAAACCGATTGAACGTTCATTCCGCTATAAAGCGCTTCCGAATGCTGAACGAAAAATTCTCTTTCGTCTTTCGGAGAAAAAAGCGAAACTGCTTGTCAAGAACCTGAAAGTATTGTATTCT
>CAZHUN010000003.1:0-5755 GCA_964535725.1 uncultured archaeon | reverse complement strand
TGAAAGTCCGATGGCCGACGCGCTCGCGCTGGAAACCCGGAAAACATTGTACGCGGCCATCCAACAATCGCCCGGACTCCACTTTCGCGAAATCCAGCGAAGAACCAACATGGCCACCGGAGCACTACAATACCATTTGGACTATTTGGAAAAAAACCGTTTTTTGAAAAGCGAAAAAAAAGACAACACCAAGAGATACTATGCATTGCAAGTGGAACGCCTTCCCCAAGAAGAACAATGGATGCCGTTGTTGAGGCAAGAAAAAATGCGACACGCCACGCTATTTTTAATGAACAAAAAACACGCTTCAATTTTGCAAGTGGCGCGCAAGCTGAAATTGCCATACAGTTCTACTGCCAAATTGCTCGACAAGATGTCGGAGTCGGGATTGCTACTCAAAAACAAGCGCAGAAAAGAAGCCGCATATTCAATAGCAGCGCCCAAAGAAGTCGCCCAACTACTCATCCGCTACCGCGAAGGGTTTTTGGACAGTTTTGTCGACGAATTCGTCAATGTATGGGGAGAACTCTACGAAGAGCCCAAAACCGTGTAAACCCGTTGGCTTTTAAAAGGTTGGAAAGAACATTCGACCATGTTGTGGGATTTTGAAACCAGTGCGAAAGCCTTGAAAAAGCACAAACTGGCAGTTCCCGCCTACGCATTGGCCCACACTGAAACACAGGCCAAACAAGCGTTTTCCAAACTCAAAGCGCCATTGGCCGTCAAAGCATTGTCGAAAACGGTCTCGCACAAAACCGAAGCGAATGCAGTGATTTTGAATATTCGCACCGAAAAAGACGCCTTGAAAGCGTTTCACGACGTGCAAGAGAATGTGAAAAAATTCGACAAAAAAGCAAAAATTGACGCCGTGCTCTTTCAAGAAATGGTCAAAGGCCGCGAACTGTTTGTGGGCGGAAAGCGCGACGAAACTTTCGGAAACACCATTTTGTTCGGAATTGGTGGAGTGAACGTCGAACTGTACCAAGACGTGTCCATCCGCGTTTGTCCCATTTCCTTGCAAGATGCCCACGAAATGCTGGAAGAAATCAAGGGAAAAAAACTGTTGGAAGAGTGGAGAGGACAAAAAGCATTGGACAAGAACAAACTAGCGGAATTGTTGGTAGCGGCTTCGGAATTCATGATTTTGGAACGACCGAAAGAATTCGACTTCAATCCTTTAATCGCCGACGAGCACGGTTTTTTCATCGCAGACCCGCGCGTGATCAAATGATCAAACGACAAAAAGGAACCAACAAAAGCCAACCCTATCGTTCTAGAATGAAACGCCACGAAAAATTGGGACTTCTGCACTCGAAGCCTGTCGCTGGTTTTACATCGGTTCCCGAAATCCGAGCAAAAAAAATCCTATCCGACTTGGAAAAGGCCATGAAACATAAAGAATTGAAGCCCATCGCTCAAAAAATCGCGGAACAAATGTCGTGGGCGAAAAATGCGGATTGGACAATCCAACAAGTCCCTTTCGTTTACTGGATATCGCCCGAAGCATGGAAAGAATACGTGGAATTGCAAAAGAAATTGCAAGGGACGAATTGAAATGAGCTCCAAGAAAAAAACTTTCGAACATTTATTGTCGGAGCGCGCATCGCAGTTGCCCGAGTCGGAAATGCCGGAAATCATGAAAATCGCCGAAGAAAATTCTTCCATCATTTCGCTCGGCCCGGGAGAGCCGGATTTTGACACTCCCAAAAGCGTGGTCGAAGCGTGCAAGCAAGCCTTGGACAAGGGATATACACATTATTCTCCGCCCGGAGGAAGGCACGAGCTGAAAGATGCAATCGCCAAAAAACTCGAAAAAGAAAACAAGATTCCAATATCGAACCCACACCACGAAATTTGCGTGACGGCCGGAAGCACGGAAGCCATTCTCCTCGCCAACATGTGCTTGGTCGATGCGGGACAAGAAATTATTATCCCCAACCCCGGATTCTTGACCTACAAGCCTACTGTGGAATTGATGCAAGGCTTCGCGTTGGACTTGCACTTGAAACACGAATCGGGATTCCAGATTGACACGGAAGAGTTGAAAAAGCAAATCAACCCCAAAACCCGTGCCCTCATCCTCTGCACTCCGTCCAATCCCACGGGAACAGTGTTGAAAAAGAAAGTATTGGAAGAGATTTCCGACATCGCCATCGAAAACAATTTGATTGTTTTGGCGGACGAAGCGTACGAAAAATTCGTATACGACGGAGCCAAGCACGTTTCCATCGCCTCGCTCAACGGCATGTTCGAGCATGTTCTGACATTACAAACGTTTTCCAAAACCTACGCCATGCCCGGATTTCGCGTGGGATACGCGTGCGGGCCGAAGTGGTTGATCGACAGAATATCCAAACTCGCACTGTACTCTTCGGTTTCTCCTTCGACTGCCAACCAACTCGCGGCCAAATTCGCATTGGAAAACGTGCACAAAGAAATCGAAGAAATGGCCGAAGAATACAACAAACGACGCAAGTACATCTTGAAACGACTTTCAACCATCAACGGCTTGCACGTGGAAGTCGAACCCGAAGGCGCATTCTACGTGTTTCCCCTCATCCAAGTCGAAAAAAGTTCTCGACAGCTTGCGCATTACTTATTGCAAGAGGCGAAAGTGTTGGCAGTACCTGGAAACGAGTTCGGAACCGGCGGAGAAGGGTTTTTGAGATTTTCCTACGCCACTGCCTTGCCCAAAATCGCGACCGCCATGGACCGGATCGAAGACGCGATGAACAAGCTCTGAACCGATGGAAAAGTGCTCTCCAAAACTTTTTATTCTCTAAAAACCGCTCTCACCCATGTATGCGGTTTTTACAACAGGCGTATTCGAAGAAAAGATTTCAAAGAGCGAGCCTGTCTTTCAAAAATGGGTGAAACGCATCATCGACCATTTGGCCAAAAATCCATTTGTCGGAAAACCATTGGGCGCAAAATGGTTTCGGGAAAAAAAGTTTGGACACCGCCGCATTTACTACATCATCTACGAAGACATGAAAGCCGTCTACCTAGTCAATTTGAGTGACAAGAAAGACCAGCAGGCCGTCATCAACTCGATCTGGCTGTTGTTGGACGAATACAAAAAAGAAATCGAATCAAGAAAGCCGGTTTAGCGAACACGCTTTACTCGGCCGCTTCGGATGTCATCCAAGCTTTGCGCAAGCTCTTTCAAAAATTCTACATCCACTTTCGAGCTGCGCCTCAAGCGTTGGAGCTCTTTTCGAGAAACGACAACCATTTCCTGTTTCATACCTCTAGTAAATCACAAGTAGTAAAAAAACCTTTGCTTGGCAGTTTTCCGCCCTAGAAGTGCTGTCTCGTGCGCTCGAAATAGTGCTGCGCGAGTTTATTATCCTGTAAAACAACGACCTTGATTTCTGTCTTGCGATAGAATAGTTTTTCGTAAATCTTGTACATTTGCAATTGCGACAAGGACAAGTCGGAAACGTCGCGAAAGCTTTTCGCCAACTCTTTTTCCAACTCTTGCGGAAAAAACACTTGTATGATGGAAGGACCGTGCACGAAAACATCGCAAGAATCCGCGCACGGAATTCCCAACTTCACTTTCCACCCCAGCGAGCGATAGTAGGAAGCGCACCACGCGTCCATCTTCGTATCGTGTGCGGAAACAATATACACCGGAGTTTTGCTCGCAATCGAGCGAATGAGCTCGTACTCTTTTTTGCTGCCTCCCAACGGAAACCAGTTCCACATGTGAGACACTTGCGCGCACCCGCGCTCGGGATTGCCGTGGTGGAACGCGCCCGACGCCAACGCATTCAACATGAATTGATACAAGTGCCACATGCTTTCGAAAGAGAGTTGAGTAGAACCTTTTTTCGCGAACACGTGGGGAGCCGAAGAATACGCTTCCGTCAATTGAGACGAAAAATTGCCCAAACGTTCGATCCAAGACTTGTCCAATCTGTATCCATCGATTTGGCGAGAAACGACTCTACTCTCGGAGAGTTCGTGCAAGGCCTTGTACACGGCCTGGTAGGAAACGTCGAGTTTGTGCTCGCGTTTCATGCGCAAAAACAGTTTTTGCGTGGATAACGGCCACTCGCGAATGAGCTCGGCAATGACTGCATCTTTTACGGAATGCTTGGTCTTGAACTCTGGAAGCACTAACTCGAACGCCATAGTTGGAATCCCGGAACGACAGTATTTAACCATTTGGTTTAACTCGGTTGAACCGCGGCTTTATATCCGTTCAACACGCTTGTGCTCTCCAGTGCCTATCCTCCTGAATCCCTTCGATTGGGAGTACAAAGCATGAATTTAGTGGAAATAACATGTGCCAAAATCGTGAACGAGAAACGACTGAACTGGTTTTCCATCCACCACGCCAAAGCGTTTTCCGCACTCTGCAAATACTACAATGTCCGGTTTGAAGACTTGACGTTGTTGACGCAAACCGACGCCAAAATCCTCAAAAAAGCATTGAACGAATTGCAAGGAAACAAGCTCATCCGCTTGAACGGAGAATGCTATCGCGTGGAAGACAGAGAAGAATCGTTGCAGCGCTTGCTATGGCTCGCGCGGAGCGGGAAAAAGACCCTGGCCATCGAAAGAAATAAATAGAACGTTATAACATATTATAATCGGTGATGGGATGGATTCGTTCGAAGGAAAAATTCGGCAAGTGGGAAACTCTTTCGGAGTGTTGATTCCGAAAGAAATCGTTGAACAGGGAAAGCTGAAAAAAGGGGAGAAAGTGCGTGTGGCAATTTTGAAGAAAGACTTGGCATTGTTGGACAAAGCATTCGGCTCGATGAAAGGTCTTCCATCGTTCAAACGCGACCGTGACGACCGGGAGTTTTAGATGTTGCTGGACACGTTTGCTTGGATCGAATTGTGGAAGGGAACCGAAAAGGGTTTGAAAGTGAAACAAATCGTCCAATCCACAGAATGTTTTACGAGCACGATTTCCATCGCCGAATTGGCATATTTCGCGGAATGCGTCGGAGCGGATCGAAAAAAGATGAACGAAACCGTACTTCGATTTTCGACCTTGCTCGAAGTGAACCGCGACATTTTGGAACAAGGAGGCGTGTTGAAAGCGCAAAAACGAAAAACCATCGCCGATTTCGGACTCGTCGACGCCATCCTCCTCGCCACGTCGAAACAATACAATCTCCCCATCGTCACCGGCGACCCGCACTTTCACGGCGAAAATACCGTCATGCTGTGAACCTATTTTTCCGTCAGAACGAACGCGCTCTGCTCTTGCACGCCGACGCGGCCTTGCGCTAACATGGTTCCCCCAATTGAATCCAACAACACGGATTTTGAAGCCGAAACTCCTACTAAAACCAATCCACCTTTCTTGGCAAAGCGCGCGATATTTTTTTCCTTCAATAAATGCAGCGCGTCCCAACACACCACCACATCAAATTGTCCCACAGAATCGAAATTGTTGTCCAACACATAGTCAATCCACGCGATTTTCGGTTCTATTGCAGTTTCGGAAATATCCACGCCAACCACGCGTTGAAAGCGCACCCTTTTTTCGGCCAAAAATGTTTCCAACCATCCCTTGCCAATACCCACGTCCAGCCATGAAGCGTTTGCGGGCAAAAATGCACGGATTTGTGGAAAGAGTTGACCATATTTATCGCATTGGGTTTCGCGCCACGCCGGATAGAGTTGGTCGAAATACATACCACTAGGTTCGGCGAGCAGCGTAAAAGCAGAAACCTTTAAAGGCACTTGACGAAGCGCAATTCTTTAAATGACGAAACTCTCGGGATAGAAT
>CAZHUN010000002.1:0-5144 GCA_964535725.1 uncultured archaeon | reverse complement strand
GGGCGCCGTTGGCCGCTACCAACACCACATTGAACGAGTTTCCGTCCAGCGCGTTCAAGTCATACGCCAAATATCCCACGTTGAGCGTGTTGTTGTCTCCCGTTCGCGACCGTAGCCGAATCGAAAGATTGATGTCGGAAGTGATGGCGTTCGGGTCGTCCCAGTTGAAATCAATCAACGTCACGCCGGCTCTCGTATAAGTAGGAGTCGTTGGCGAGTTGATGGTTACGTTTATATTGCGGTCCTGCAATACATACACGCGATGCACGTTTCCATCCGTAAAGACATTCCGATCGTGGAATCCGCGCAGAGTGTTGGAATCGTTTCCCGCGCGGTCAATCACATAAAAGTCCACGGCATAATTCCCGTCGTGCTGGGGGAAAGTAATGGACGTGGTGACATTCGCATCCTGGTTGGGCGTAAACGGGGTCGTATTCCAGTCAATGACATTCATGTCTGAAGTGGGAGTCCTCCGATTGCTATCCACTTTGTACACCAAAGTAGCACAACCGCTGTTGCGGTCAATACAAGTGAATGTTAAAGACTGTCCAATGCTCGTCTGCCATATTCCGGCATTCACGTCCGTAACAATCAACGAAGGCCCGTTGTTGTCAATGTTGATTGCAAAAGAGAGGCTGTTCGTATCGCTCTTGCTTGCGTATGCCAAAACAGTGGTTCCCGTGACGATATTGACTAAGTTGATGTCGAGTTGATAGTTTCCGTCCGGAATGTTTCTCGTATCGATTTGCAAGCGCGTTCGATGGTTCAAGTCCGGCCTTCCGTTCACGTCGGCCGGCGCACCAAAATTCAAATCCAAGGATTTTGCGCCATAAAGGTCGTTTAGAGCCACGCCGTTATTGACTTGCGCCGCATTTCCATCCAGTGCGTTGTAGTCAACAGCGAGAATGATGTTCAAATCCTGGGTTGGAACGCGCCTCAATCGGATGTAGAGGTTGACATCGTTCGCTCCCGCGTTCGAATCCGCCCAGTTGAAGTCGAGCGTAAACGTTCCTTTCACATATTGGGGGGTTGTGGGAGAATTGACGACCATGGTGAATGCGGCGAGCGCGGTGGCCGCAAAGAGTGTGAAGAATGTTGCGACGAAAATGAATGTCGAAAGTTTCACAAAAGAACCCCGTTTGGTGCAATGTAGAGAACATCTCCTATATAAGCCTTTTTATATGCCCGCGCGTTTGACCAAGCGCACAGTGTACGGAACCAATATCGCAACCAACGACAATCCAAGCACGATCGTCCATTGAACGGCGTCCAATGGAACGATTTTGAACAAAGACTGCAAGGACGGAACGAGCAAAACGGCAAGTGTTAGAATGATAGAACTCGCAACCGCGAGGAGGAGGGAGGGGTTGGAAAACAGGTTCATTTCAAACACTCCCTTCTTTTCCGAACGCAATCCAAACACCAGCACGAGCTCGAAAAATATCAACGTGGAGAAGGCCATGGTTTGGGCATGCGGGGAACTGGTTTCGAGGCCTACAAAATAGGCCGCGAGTACAGCGGCTGTGGAAATAATTCCCGTAATTGCAATGAAAGCGCCCATTCCGTGCAAGATTCCGAACTTGGGATTGCGGGGAGGAGATTGCATGACTTCTTCTTCCAGTTTTTCTTTTCCCAACGCGAGCGCGGGCAATCCATCCGTAACCAAATTCAACCACAACAATTGGATGGGAAGCAAGGGAATGGGCAGGTTTTTGGCCAAAAAAAAGTCGAGCAATACGACGAGCGAGAGAATGGCCACTTCTCCCACGTTCGCCGCAAGGAGATAGCGTACAAAGTTTCGAATATTGGCATACACTCTCCTTCCTTCGCGCACGGCATTCACGATGGTGGCAAAATTATCGTCTTCAATGACCATTTGCGAGGCTTCTTTCGCCACATCCGTGCCTGTAATGCCCATGGCCACGCCGATGTCGGCTTTTTTCAACGCAAGCGCATCATTCACCCCGTCTCCCGTCACCGCAACCACTTCTCCGTTCGCTTTCAATGCTTGTACAATACGCAACTTGTGTTCGGGATTCACGCGAGCGAAAACGTGAACGTCTTGCACTTGTTGGCGGAGCTCGGAATCGGAAAGCGCGTCCAATTCTGTTCCAGAAAGAACGCTGTCCTTTTCTCCAATCAATCCCAGTTGAACGGCCACGGCTTTGGCCGTCAACGGGTGGTCGCCCGTAATCATTTTGACGCGAATGCCCGCGCTCTTGCACAAGGCGATGGCGGGCTTGCACTCTGCGCGGGGCGTGTCGATCATTCCGCACAAGCCGATGAAGGAAAGGTTTTTTTCCAGTTTTTCGACAGTATAGGATTTTTCGGAAAATGTTTTGGTGGCAAATCCGAGTACGCGCAATCCCGAAGCGGCCATGGTATTGTTTTCTGCCAAAATCTTTTCCTTCGCAGAAGCGTTCAACAATTTGGGTTTTCCGTTTTCCAAATAGTGCGTGCAACATTCCAACACTTTTTCGACCGCGCCTTTCGTCCACACAGTCTGTTTTTTCCCTACTTCAAAAACAACGCTCATGCGCTTGCGTTGGGAATCGAACGGCGCTTCGGAAACAAACGATTCTCCTTGTTCTAATTTTTCCAGTCCAGCTTTTTTTCCCAACACCAACAACGCCAATTCCGTTGGATCTCCCAACTGTTGCACGCCTAAAGTGGAATTATTGCACAATACCCCGCACTTCAACAAAAGCGCCAACGAGCGCTTTTTTTCGAGAAAAACTTTTTTTCCTTCGCGCGCGATTTCTCCTTCCGTATTGTAACCGCTTCCCGAAACCGAAAAAGTTTTTCCGTCCGCCCAAAGCAAAGTTACTGTCATTTCGTTGCGCGTCAATGTTCCGGTTTTGTCCGAACAAATGACAGTGGTTTCTCCCAACGCTTCCACGGCCGCCATTTTTCGCACGAGCGCGTTCTTTTTCGCCATCTCTTTCATTCCCAACGCGAGGGTTATCGCGACAATGGCCGGCAATCCTTCGGGAATGGCGGCGACTGCGAGAGATACGGCCGTTAACAAGGCCTCGTCCAAAGGCTCGCTTCCGATGAACGCCATTAACAAAAACAAGACAACGCACAAGGCGAGAATGTAGGTTCCCAATTGTTTTCCCAACGCGTCCAGTTTTTTGGCCAAGGGAGTTTCTTCCACCTCCATCTCTTGCAAGGATTGCGCGATCTTTCCGAACTCGGTCCGCATGCCACTTTCCACCACAATTGCTTTTCCGCGGCCGAACGAAATGACAGTATTCATGAAGCACATGTTCTTGCGGTCGGCCACGCCCGCGCTCTCTGAAACCTTTTCAGCAATTTTTCCCACAGGATTGCTTTCTCCCGTCAGCGAAGCTTCGCTCGCGCGCAAGTTGATACTTTCGATGATTCGACAGTCTGCGGGGACAATATTTCCTTCTTCCAATGAAACAACGTCTCCGACAACGAGTTGGTTTGCATCTATCAAATTCCATTCGTCGTCTCGCAAAACGCGCGCTTTTGGCGCGGACAATTTTTTCAATGCGTGCATGGCCTGTTCGGCCTTGTACTCTTGCAAAAATCCCAAAATTGCATTCAACAAAACCAACGCGACAATGACGATCGTATCGATCCATTCTCCCAAAAATCCGGAAATGATTGCCGCGCCAATCAATATCAGAACCACGGCGCTTTTGAATTGTGCCAAAAACTGTTTCCACGCCGGCTCTTTCGGAGACTCTTTCAACTCGTTCTTTCCAAAAACAGTCAACCGTTTTTCCGCTTCTTGCGAAGAAAGTCCTTTCGCGTTCGCATTCAACTCGCGAAAGCATTGTTCTACGCTCGACGAATGCCAGGAAACCATGTCAAGAATCAGGCGTTTGTGGAATAAAAAGGATATCCGCTACTTTCGCTTTAAGCCGAATTTTCCCCTCGTCCAAGCCGTTCCTTTTTCGATTCGCTCTTTCAACCAGTTTCGGGGCTTGATGCGCCCTTGCGTTACGGCTTCCAAGGTTTTGTCCAAAAATTGAATTGTTTTCGGGTCGGGAACCAGGAAACGCTCGCGTTGCAAGGCCTTCATCTCGCTCAAGACATTGACCTGCGCGGAGAGCGCAAGTCCTACTAAATCCTTTCGCACGCTGCGTTGCGTCGAATTGCTCCACCGTTTTCCCAACAGCGACTGTTGTGGGAATAATTTCCGCAGTTCGAGCTCGCGTTTGGGAAGAAGGAGGCCGTTCTGCGAAAAAAACTCCTGCTTCAATATCAAAGAGCCCTTGTCTCGAACCGCTTTTCCTTCCTCTTGCGAAATTCCCGTCAGTTTCAACGCGCGTTGGAATTGCGTCCATTTTTGGGCAATCCCTTCCACTTGCCGGTTTATTTTGTCGACTTTGGCTTGAATGTCTTCTTCCAAGTCAAACGCGTGTCCCGTGTCTTCGCAATAAACGTTCACCAACTCTCCGCCTCGTTCTGCAGTTTGAGTTGCGTCCACATCCTTGTGGAGTCCGAGTTTGGTCTCGGTTACGATAACGGCGTGCGCAAAAATTTGTCCCAACTTTTCTTGCTTCCAATTTTCGCCCACTGGCATAAGCATTGTTTGAAAAATTGAATTTTACGGGTATTTGGAATTCGTCCTTCCGCCGGCCAAGTACGCTTGGAAGCAGTTGTCCGAACAAAAGCCCCTTCCAAACAACACCGTTCCCTTGTTTTCCAAGGGGCTTCCACAATTCAAGCAATTTCGTTTCAATTCGAACGCTCCCCGCTGGCCGTATTTGGCCGAATCATTGCGCTTGGTATAACCGCTCAAGTCCATGCCCTTCTATACGCGCTCGGACAATATAAGATTTTTCCTGCCAAAAAGTTCGAATTTTGAACCCGAAAGCCTTTTGTTTGGCCGAACCGCCATTCTTTGGCCGAAAGCCGTTTTGCACCCCATTCCGGTTTTCGAACAACGAAAAGGCAATCCACAAACTTTGGGAGGCGGGAAAACCCGCCGTTTCCCTTTTTCTACCAAGAAATCGAATCTCCGATTTTGGCGCGCACTTTTCCGCAACGCGCTTCCACAATGTACTTCGCCTCTGCGCGCGGAGAAACATTCCACGTCCACGGTTGAACTTTTTTTCGAACGTCCACCACGTTCTTGCGATCGTCCAGCCAGAAAACGTCTATCGGGA
>CAZHUN010000001.1:0-7632 GCA_964535725.1 uncultured archaeon | reverse complement strand
CGTTGCGCGAAGTGGAAAAACACGCCGAAGAATTGACCAAACGAATGGAAATAACACGAAAAGATGTCGAAATTCTCTTATTTTCTTTGTTACGCAATGTAAAACTTGTTCCGGAAGAGGAATACAATTCTTTCAAAACCCAAGCGATTTCTCTTTGTCCGAAAGGACACGAAGACGACTGGCCGTTTTTGGCGTTCTGGAACGAATCGGGCGGTTTTCCCAAACAGTTCGGGCTTAATCTTGCTTACCCCCATACAAAGTGAAAGAGTTATGGGGAGATATAAACTTATGGTTGAATCGGGAGGCGCTTTCTTTTCCCAACTGGCAATGTTTTTAAACCGCAACGCGCTCTTCTTTTCAGGAGAAACTCCCATGCGCGCGAAAGTGTTTGCAGCTCGAATGCTCGACAGTCTGGTAAGGCTCTTCTATTTCAACATGCGTGCGAACGGAGTCTTGAACAGCCTCGCCGACGTGTTGATTCCCCTGCTGACTTCGCACGTCGTCCGCTCGTTCGCCTTCCACCTCCCCCAACTGCTCGTGCTATGGTGAGCGTTTTTTAATAGCCGAGTCGCACGGTTTTTTGTTGCAGGGATAGCGAAGCGGTCAAACGTGCCAGATTTAGGCTCTGGTGGCTTAGTGCCTTCGGGGGTTCGAATCCTCCTCCCTGCAATGCCGATTGCGCCCGGCAATCGCGCGTAGCATCTTCGGCTTCGCTTCGATGCTACTGGATCGAATGGCGTATGGCGGAGAAATGTTTTCGAAAAAAATGTAGTGCCTAACTCGGCCCTTGTGCGGGCCGGCTGCGCATTCGTCGCGGAGTCTCTCGACTCCGAATAAGAATTTGTAGTGCCTAACTTTTGGGAGAAAAAAAGAAGTGGGCCCGGAGAGAGTTGAACTCTCTTCTAGGCAATGTGAATGCCTCGTCCTCTCCCGAAACGCCAATCGTCTTTTCGACACTGTAACGATTTACCGGTAGACTACGGGCCCACTACTCTAATTTAAGGGGCGACGAAACCCTTTTATTGCTCCGTCGCCTGAAATAGTGCGAGGGTTTTTGGTGGACGAAAAAGTGCAGGCTTTGCAGTCCTTGCGCAAGCTGGAAAAAGCACTGCAAGGGGCAAAAAGCGCGCTGCAACAGCAAGTCGTTATACTAGATTCCTTGCAACGCGTGTATGCATTGTTGAAAGAGTTGGAAGGGTTGGTCGAAGAAAACGCCATTATTTCCAACCAAATCAAAGGCTACGAAAATCGTCGCCAGTTGTTGGGATTGTACAAAGACGTGCATTCTCAAATGAAAGAATTCCGCCGCCAATTGCAAGAAATCGAACAAGATTCCACGCGTGCGGACTTGTTTTTGGAAAACTTTCGCGACTATAGGGTATATTCCTTCCAAGAAGGGGATTCGGCGCGAAAATTCGTCCAGCAAGCGTTTGATGTTTACGGTTTGCAAGAAGCGTTTTACAAGCCCGAGTTTTTGGGAATGATCAACATGGACGAGATCGCGCGCCAGTTGAAACTGGAAAAAGTATCTCCGCAAGTGTTGAAAGTTCCCAAGGACAAGATTGCCGAATTCTTGCAACAGATTGCGTTGCAGAATGCGTTGCGCAAGTCCAAGTTGGAAGGCAAGGATTTGAAGTTTTCCTTTCACGACGCGCAAACCTTGGCGTTGGAAGCCGATAACTCCGCCATCCGTCGCATGGACAGGCTCTGCAAAGAATGCGGTGGAAACTACAGCGAATTTTAGGATTTCATTTTCCAATTTTCAAATTCTTTTTCTGTAGTGCCTAACTTTTTGCAAAGGCACAAAATTTGAATCGAAAGAAAAAGAGTTTTGGGGCCGGCTCCGAAGAACCGGCCGCCAAAGAGGGTTGGGAAGACGAAAAGGCAATTTTCGTCGGGAGGCGAGTGTAAAGGCGGGAAAGGTTGGACGCTATGGCAACATCCAACCAACCCTCTCTTTTTTTGGTATTGGTGTTACAGAGGTAAGTGTTGTCCTGCGTGTACTGTGAAAGCGACTTTTTTGCCGCTTTGCACTTTCTTGACCAGTCCTTGCTTGTACAACGTGTTCAAGCGTTGCGAGGCTGCGTTCGAACCTTTATAGTGCATCAGATTTTGCACGTCTTTGGCGGTGGCGAAACCATTTTGTTCGACAAAATTCAAAATCGTCTGATCTTGTTCGCTCAACAGCGAGTATTGTTTGGGCGCGCTTTCTTCGACTTTTCCGGTTTTCAACTGTAGCATGAGCAGGTCTATTTTGTCGGCCATGCGGGCGAAGAGTTCGTTGCTTTTTCTGCGCTCTTCAGCAACTGCATACAACATTCCTGCAACGAGTGCCGGATCGTTGCTATGGGACAGGATTTCGTTCAAGTCTTGCGTGAGTTCTTTGAACTCGGGAGAGACTTTTCCCAGCACTTCGCTTTTATTAATCCTGTCATGCGCAGTCATGATGTATCATGATACTATCATGACTATTTAAAGGTTTGGGATTGCCTAGAGAAGTAGTCTGGGTTGGAAAACTTGACTTTCCAAACCGACCGTTGCGCCGGTCGACAACGCGTGCCATCTGCGATGGCACTGGCTCCGCTTTAGTGCAAGTAATCCAACGTGGCTTGGAAGATGCCGGGAGTGGTTCCCGGATCGTAGTTGAAGTACAAGCTCTTTCCCACCAATTGGGGAGATTCGACAATCGCGGGATAAAAGGCGCCGGTTCGTTCGTCTTGCACGTACGCGACTTCGATGGCGCCTGGGGCAAGGGTTACGTCAAACACCCTGAGCAAATACAGTTGTCCGGGAGTGCCAGGAGCTCCTTCTTGAAAGCCTTCCATGATGGGGTGTTTGATTCCGCCCGCTCCAGGATAGATTTTTCCGCGAACTGTAATGGCGGCCGAGTCCAGGCACGAAGGCGTATTGCTAATTCCTTGGCGCGTGCATTCGACGGGAACTGTTTTTCCGAAATTAGCAGTCCACCCCAATACATCTGCAGCTCCCGCGCGCGTGATTCCCGAATTTTTCACGACAATCAGTTTTCCGCCTTTCGAGACATAGTTTTGAATCCCTTCTCCGAGCTGGCGGGAAATGTTTTTCGAGCTGAGGGTTTCTTGGTCGAGAATGACAATGTCATACTGGGCGAGGTACGCGTCGGGATTGCGTTCGAGCGAGTCCACGCTTTTGACAGTAACTGGATTGGCCAAGTCCTTGCTGTTGTTCAACACTTGCGCGAGCAACGCAGAAGGCTCGCCGACGATTAACACACTGGCAGGCTGGTTTCCCAGTCCAGGAAGTACGGAAACAATCGATCCCAGAATGGGCGTGGACGTATTAATGACTCCGAACCGTGCGGCCAAGAAAAAGGCAATGATCAAAATCAAAATGAGGGGAATGAGTCCTTCCAAGTTGTACTTGAGCTTTCCTTTTATTCCGTCGTCCATGCTCAAATCCGGCAAATCTCCGGCAGATTCTTGAGGATACGCCATAACATTCATCCGTTCATTGTAGTCAATTACTCAATGTATTGTGTCTCCGACTTTTAAATGCTATCGGTTGCTTGCAATAACTCCTCGCCAGTATTTAAACTTTTCCGGCCGGCCTAGCACTTGTAGGTTTTGAACAAGTTGGAAATCAATGTCGTGTATTGTTGTCCTTTTTGGTCGAGCAAGGATTCGAGCGGTACTGCATAGTATACTACTTTTTCGCCCACTCCCGAAGTGACGATGATGGGAAACACGTTTCCCAAATCTCCATTTGTTTCAGAAATCAAGTGGCTGCCATAATCCACGCTCAACACTCTTCGGCTGCCGATGCTCGACGGTTCTTGCACAATGGCAAAGTTTCCGTACAATTGCAAGGCGGGAGAAATGCCGTACACGAGCGGATGCGTCCCTCCGCCAATGGTTACGAGTTCTCCTACGCGATTGTTCGCACTGCATCCTCCGGGCGCCAAGTCGCAAAAGTTTCCCACGTATTGCACGCTCAAATAGTTTTTTCCGAAAAACAGGGCGCGATCTTCTATTTTTCGTTCCCAAGAATCGTACACTTCATGTGGAGCGTTGACGTCCAAATCATCCTTGTACAAGCGTTCTTTTTCTGTGGATTTCGACCCCGCGTCTCCCGTCCAAACCAATTTTCCGCCTTGGTCGACATAGTCGGCAAAGTATTGCAATTGTTGGCTGGTCATGGAGGCAGCGCGCGTAACAATGACCATGTCATAGTCTTGCAAGTTTCCTTGATTCACAAAACTCAATTGGACCAAGTCCGCGGCTTGTCCGGCGATGGTGGGATTGCGCAGCGCAAGCTGTAAAGTTTCCGGCTCGCCCAATCCTTGGTTTCCGTACACAATGGCAATGTTTCTTTTTCCCGTCAACGCTTGTTCTACTGGCTTATACACGCCGCACCATCCGGGCACGCTGTCGCCTTTCACAAGTCCCAACCACGTCAGCACGCCGAGCAACAGCAATACCAACGCGAACAAGAGGATGATTTTTCCCGCCAATTCAATGGTTTCTTTTTGTTCCATATCATTTCACTTGAATGTTCTTGTCTTTGAGCGATATTTGTAATGCGTGGACGTTTCCGTCCAGCACGATGCGGTTTGAATCGAACACGACTGTTCCGAAAAAGTTTTGCAATTCCATGCGGTCGTTGTCCAATGCAATCGAGAGCGCTCCGCTTTGTAAAACACCACTGGCTTCCAACTTCCAGTCGCGCACAGAAACGTTTTCCACTCTTGCGCTTTCTCCTTCCGCGCTCAACTCTTGCGGTTGTTTGAACGAAAGATGTTGCGTTGCGCTTTCAATCGAAGTCGCGCTTCCGGCCGCGCGCGCTTTTCCACTCCATTCTACGATTCCGGAAAACCCGTTCAACGAAACCGATTCAGCGCTTTCCAAAGTTTGGGTTTCGGTTTCGATTTTGGCTCCGTGGTCGAAAGTGAGAATGGTATTATTTACGTCGAAGTGGGTTCCGCGCAGTTGGAGTTCGGCGTGCACGGAAACATTGTACAAGGCTTGCACGTTGTTCGCGTCCGGTGCGGGCGAAGGAAATGCGATTCCGAATAATCCGCTCGCTTGTAGGGGGAGTTGGAACGCGTCGGACAATAGACTGGAGTTGTTGTAGGCCAAGTACAACATTCCGGCAATGCCCACGACAATCATGGCGCCGAACATTGCTTTCCACGGAAAGGGTTGTTTGGGCCGTCCGACTTCGGTTTCGTAGTCCATGAAGTAGTGGAACGCGGTTCTCCTATTTATGGTTTGGGGGTTTAATAGCGGAAGCGCCGCTCGTATTCTTGGTGGTCAAACCATTCGATGACGACGGAAATGATTTCGACATCGTTTCCGCGAATGGTATAAATCAGTCGCCATCCTTTGGGCAAATCGTATTTGTAGAGGCTGTTGATGTTGTATTTTTGCACGTATTCTTTCGGCCACTGTTTTTCCGGAATTCGAATGCCGCAGAAGGGGTCGGTTTTCAAGTCGGCCAGTGCCTTTTTCAGGAACCGAAAAAGCTCCTTTTCTTCGAATTTGCCGAAACTCAATTCTTCAAACGCTTTTTTGAGGGCGAGCGTGGCAAAAGCGACTCCTTGGAATCGTTTTTCTTTTACCGTACCATCAGTCCTTTCCGTTTGAGTTCTTTGATGCCTTCCGGATCCCAAATCCAAACGGGGACTTTGTCCTTGTCGGTGATGATTTTTCCAGAATATTCCAAATAGTCCAAGATGGTGATATAGGTTCGCCACATCACTTTTTTGGGAAGCTTTTGCCACAACTGTCTAACCGTATAGTTTCCTCGGGCCTTGCGAATGGCCTCTTCCACCATGAGCACCGTATCCAATCTCGGATAGCGGGAAATGTCGTGCTTGAAGATTTTGAGCCCCGGCATAGTGTATATCAATTGATACATTGTATTTTTATTCATTTGGCTTTCGCCTTCTCGTTCGGAATCGAGACCACGAAAACGTCTTTCACTTTGCGCAAGGTTGTTTCGAAAACCGCCATGCGAAGCCATAGTTTTGCCTGTTTTTATCGGTTTTCCAGCCACTTTTCCGGTCGTTCACTTGTCGCCTTTAAATAGATTTTCCGCCAAGACTGGTTTATGGTCAAATTCTTCCGCCCGAAAGAACAAGCGCAAGGTCCTTCCAGCGCAATCGGCATCATGCGCTTCAACGAAAGCGTTGGGGGACCGAAACTACAACCGGAATGGGTACTTGCGGGCTGCGCATTGCTAATCATCGGCATGATTGCGCTGAAAGCAGTGTTTTGACGTTGGCCTTTTTTTAAGATTGTCCAGAGGTTTTCGCATGCGATGGAGTTTTTTTGCTGTCCTTCCTGCTCTTGGCATCGTTTGCCGTAGCCGTTTCGCCTTCGACTCCGGATTTGAACGTTCCCCGCCCTTTCCAATGGTTCGACTATAACTCTGGCATCAATTTCGACTGGAACGCTTCCACGGACGCAGACAACACCGCACAGAAAATAGGCCAAGTCGTGCGCTTGACAGTCTCTTCCGTAAACGATGCACCCACATTTACAGGAACGCTTCCAAGCTCCACGTGTTCGGATTGCGCAGCGCCTCTTTCAACTTGGTTTCGTTTCCCAGTCCGTCGCTTCCGAATACAATCAAAATGTCCCGCTTTCCCGTCAATGATTTTTCAATCGGTTTGTACACGTCGCACCATCCGGGAATCGTGCTGGCTTTGACAATGCCCAGCCAGGTTACAACACCCAACAGCAAAAAAACAAGTCCGACGAGTAAAACCATTTTTCCAGCCATTTCAATGGTTTGCTTGTCGACCATTCACTTCACGTCCACGTTCACATCGTGCAGTTTGAACGACACTGTTTCCACATTACCGTCCAGTAAAATCGAATTTCCGTCGAACGAAATGCTTCCCGAAAACATTCCCATTTGAATGCGGTCGTTGTCGAGTTTCACGGTCAACGAACTCGTTTGCAGTATTCCGGTCGCTTCCAAAATCCACGATTGGAAGCAGAGGCAATCGGTCCGGAAACCGAGAGCGCGGTCGGCGCGTTAAAATCGGTTGTAAAACTGTCGCCTTTCAAACTGGTTGCCACTCCGTTCGCGGAACCGTTCCATTCCACGTTTCCCGAAAATCCTTCGATTTTTGTTTCGCCAACGGTTTGAATGTTCTGCCGTTCGTCCTTCTACTGCAATCCCTGCCCGAAAATTAACGTAACATTGTTCACGTCCACGTTCGTTCGTTGCAATTCCAGCGCCGCGTGCAGCGAAACGTTTCGCAACACTTGTTCTTGCGGCGCGTTCGCATCTCCGGAAATCGCATTCAACAATCCCGTGGCGTTGATTCCGGGAATGGACGAAAGCGGGTTGATGTTGTTGTACGCGAAGTACAGGAATCCGATGACGGCGAGCAAACCAACAATTCCCAAAATGGTTTTCCAATTTCCGCCCCCGCGGGACGGTTTTCCAATCTCTTCTTCGAACGCCATAGCGGTAGAAGAGTGTTTTCTCCTTTTTATGCGTTCGCCCGAAGCGGGGCGTTCAACCGAAGCTATATAACCTCACAAATCATAATCTTTTCGAATGAACTCTTTTTTTCATCCGAAAATCCTTTTGTGCGGAGTCAGTGGAGTCGGAAAAACAACGGTAGGTAAACGTTTGAAC